>NZ_LZKY01000349.1:0-33503 GCF_001673055.1 Mycobacterium sp. 1245801.1 | reverse complement strand
GCCAATGTGCTGTTGCTCGACGAACCGACGAACAACCTCGATCCGGCCTCGCGCGAACAGGTGCTCGACGCGCTGCGCAGCTATCAGGGGGCGGTGGTCTTGGTAACGCACGACCCGGGCGCCGCCGAGGCCCTCGAGCCGCAGCGCGTCGTGTTGTTGCCCGACGGCACCGAGGACTTCTGGTCTGACGAATACTCCGATCTCATCGAGCTCGCCTGAGTTGACGGTGGCGACCCGCCACGACTTCGCCTCACGTCGCCGCAGGCGATTTGGCGAAATCGGCCCGCGACCGACAGTGGCTTCCTACTCTGGGTGCTTGCCATCGTGTCCCGGCGTCGGAGGAGCCATGAAGAGAACAGTGCAAAGGTCGGCCACGGCACGCGACCAGTTGCTCGACGAGCTGCGCCACGCCTACGAGGGTGGCGCCAGTATCCGCAGCCTGGTCGCCACGACCGGTAGGTCGTATGGGTCGATCCATAGCCTGCTGCGGGAGTCGGGCACCACGATGCGCAGCCGCGGCGGCCCCAACCGGACCGCCAAAACCGCGCGGGCGTAGCGTCACTGCGAAATCTCGTCCCCTTGTTCGCAGTGGCGTTACGATCGCTTCTCAAGAATCGTTGCGGCGCACCGAGTTTTCCACTAAATCGAGGACCGCGGATAGCCGCTGCGGATCCTCGCCGGATGCCGACCGGGCCACCAGGCCGTCGAGCACCAATTCCAGATAGCACTGCAGCACGTCGCCGGGCACGTCGTCGCGGACCCGGTGTGCCTCCATTTGCCGGCGCAGTCGATCGGTGGTGGCCGCCCGCAGCTCGGCGGAACGCTCCGCCCAGCCCTGGCTGAACGCGGGATCGTTGCGCAGTTTGCGCGCGATCTCCAATCTGGTTGCCAGCCAATCGAATTCGTCCGGCGTGGCCAGCATGTCGCGCATCACCTGGATGAGTCCCGCGCGCGAAGCCACGTCGGCCATCCGCTCGGCGTCCTCGTGGGCCAGCGCGAAGAACAGCGCGTCCTTGTCCCGGAAGTGGTGGAAGATCGCGCCGCGCGACATCCCGATCGCCTTCTCCAGCCGGCGCACGGTGGCCTGCTCGTAACCGTACTCGGCGAAGCAGCGGCGGGCGCCGTCGAGGATCTGGCGGCGGCGAGCCGCCAGATGGTCCTCGCTGACCTTTGGCATCAGGTGATCTGATCGGGTTGGGGTTAACCCGACTTGAGCATGTTGCGCAGCACGTACTGCAGGATGCCGCCGTTACGGTAGTAGTCGGCCTCTCCGGGGGTGTCGATGCGCACCACCGCGTCGAATTCGATTGCGTTTTTGTCGGCGTCCTTGCCGGCGGACTTGCTTGCCTTGACGTGCACGGTCTTCGGTGTCTTGCCGTCGTTGAGCTCCTCGATGCCGGTGATGTCGAACACCTCGGTGCCGTCGAGACCCAGATCCGCGGCGGACTTGCCGTCGGGGAACTGCAACGGGATGACGCCCATGCCGATCAGGTTGGAGCGGTGAATCCGCTCGAACGACTCCGCGATCACCGCGCGAACGCCCAGCAGCCGGGTTCCCTTGGCGGCCCAGTCGCGCGACGAGCCCGACCCGTATTCCTTGCCGCCCAGCACCACCAGCGGAATGTCTTGTGCCGCATAGTTTTGCGCCGCGTCGTAGATGAACGCCTGGGGTCCGCCGTCCTGGGTGAAGTCGCGGGTATAGCCGCCGGACACGTCGTCGAGCAGCAGGTTGCGCAACCTGATGTTGGCGAAGGTGCCGCGGATCATCACCTCGTGGTTGCCGCGCCGCGAGCCGAAGGAGTTGTAGTCCTTGCGCTCCACGCCGTGCTCGTCGAGGTATTGCGCCGCCGGGGTGCCCGGCTTGATGCTGCTGGCGGGGGAGATGTGGTCGGTGGTCACCGAATCGCCCAGCAGCGCCAGCACCCGGGCGCCGGTGATGTCGGTAACCGGCTCGGGCTCGGCCGGCATGCCCTCGAAGTACGGGGGCTTGCGCACATAGGTCGAATCCGCGTTCCACTCAAAGGTGTTGCCGCTCGGGGTCGGCAGGTTGCGCCAGCGCTCGTCGCCCTTGAACACGTCGGCGTAGTTCTTGGTGAACATCTCCTGGTTGATCGCCGACGCGATGGTGTCGGAAACGTCCTTCTGCGACGGCCAAATGTCTTTCAGGAAGACGTCATTGCCCTCCTTGTCCTGGCCCAGCGGCTGCTCGTCGAAGTCGAAGTCCATGGTGCCGGCCAGCGCGTAGGCCACCACCAACGGCGGCGACGCCAGGTAGTTCATCTTGACGTCGGGGTTGATGCGGCCCTCGAAGTTCCGGTTCCCCGAGAGCACCGCGGTCACCGATAGGTCGTTGTCGTTGATGGCCTTCGAGATTTCCTCGGGCAGCGGACCGGAGTTGCCGATGCAGGTGGTGCACCCGTAACCGACCAGGTAGAACCCGAGCTTCTCCAGGTACGGCCACAGGCCGGCCTTGTCGTAGTAGTCGTTGACCACCTGCGAGCCGGGCGCCATGGTGGTCTTCACCCACGGCTTGGACGCGAGTCCCTTCTCAACGGCATTGCGCGCCAACAGCGCCGCGCCCAGCATCACCTCGGGGTTAGAGGTGTTGGTGCACGACGTGATCGCCGCGATCACCACCGCGCCGTGGTCGAGCACGAACTCGCCGCGCTCTTCGGAGCGCACCTGCACCGGATTGCTCGGCCGGCCCTTGGCGTGCGCGGCGGCCGACTGCACGACGGGCCGGTCATCGGCGTGGCCGTTCGAGACCGCGCCCGGGTCGCTGGCCGGGAAGGTCTCCTCGACCGACTCGTCCAGTTTCGAATAGCCCTGCTGGCCATCCTCGTTGCCGTCGACGTAGCTGAGGATCTGCTCGCGGAACGTGGACTTGGCTTCCGACAACTGGATTCGGTCCTGCGGGCGCTTGGGCCCGGCGATCGACGGCACCACCGTGGAGAGGTCGAGCTCGAGGTACTCGGAGAACACCGGCTCATGGTCGGGGTCGTGCCACATGCCCTGTTCTTTGGCGTACGCCTCCACCAGCGCCAGCTGCTCGTCGGTGCGACCGGTGAACTTCAGGTAGGAGATGGTCTCCTCGTCGATCGGGAAAATTGCTGCGGTGGAACCGAATTCGGGGCTCATGTTGCCCAGCGTGGCGCGGTTGGCCAGCGGCACCTCCGACACGCCCTTGCCGTAGAACTCGACGAACTTGCCGACGACGCCGTGCTTGCGCAGCATCTCGGTGACGGTCAGCACGACGTCGGTGGCGGTGACGCCCGCCTGGATCTCACCGGTCAGCTTGAAGCCGACCACTCGCGGGATCAGCATCGACACCGGCTGACCCAGCATTGCGGCCTCGGCCTCGATACCGCCGACGCCCCAGCCCAGCACGCCCAGGCCGTTGACCATCGTGGTGTGCGAGTCGGTGCCCACACACGTGTCGGGGTAGGCCACGCCGTCGCGCGACATCACCACGCTGGCCAGGTACTCGATGTTGACCTGGTGCACGATGCCGGTGCCCGGGGGCACCACCTTGAAGTCTTGGAACGCTCCCTGGCCCCAGCGCAGGAACTGGTAGCGCTCGCCGTTGCGCTCGTACTCGATCTCGACGTTGCGCTCGAACGCGTCGGCGGTGCCGAACAGGTCGGCGATCACGGAGTGGTCGATCACCAGGTCGGCGGGGGCGAGCGGGTTGACCTTGTCCGGTTTGCCGCCGAGGTCGCCGATGGCCTCGCGCATGGTGGCCAGGTCGACGATGCACGGCACCCCGGTGAAGTCCTGCATCACCACGCGGGCGGGCGTGTACTGGATCTCAATGCTGGGTTCCGCCTTGGGATCCCAGTTCGCGATGGCCTCGATGTGGTCCTTCGTGATGTTGCTGCCGTCCTCGTTGCGCAGCAGGTTTTCGGCCAGCACCTTGAGGCTGTAGGGCAGTTTCTCGGTGTTGGGGACGGCGTCGAGACGATAGATCTGGTAACTCTGGTCGCCGACTTGCAGCGTGTCGCGGGCTCCGAACGAATTCACAGAATCAGTCACTTCAACTCCCAGAGTCTTTAGTTCTCCCACCGCGACGGGCCGTGTCGGCGGTGCCGTGCCAACTTTAACAGTACGCTTGTCCTGCATTACGAGGGCACTCCTGACTTCAGTCTTGTCGCCGCGGCGGCCCGTTTAAACCCCATGTGCGCACCAATCCGTGCCGGGATAGGACGCGGGCGACCGCCATCGGCGCGGCGCGCGAACCGATATCGCGTACGGTGCCTCTAGCACTACCGCAGGAGGGACTTCATGACCGGTCAAGATTCGTTCGTCGGCCCGCTGCCGCAAACGGTTCCGTTCCTGCCCGCCTACATTCCGGTGGACGTCGACATGAACGTGGTCAAGTCCCAGGTCGCCGCCACCGGAGTCAGCGCCCCGCCCGCGGCGATGCCCGGACTGCTCGACGTGGTCAACCAGGCGCACGCCGAGGGCATCAACCTCAAGATCGTGCTGCTCGACCACAACCCCCCGAACGACACCCCATTGCGCGACATCTCGACGGTGGTGGGCGCGGACTATCACGATGCGACGGTCCTGACCCTTAGCCCGAGCTACGTCGGGAGCTACAGCACCCAGTTCGCGCGCGTGACGCTCGAGGCCGGCGAGGACAACGCGAAGACCGGCAATCCGGTGGTCTCCGCGCAGCATTTCCTGCACGAGCTCGACACGCCCGAGTTCCCCTGGACCGGCCTGACGATCTTCCTGTTGATCGCGGTCCTCGCGGCCGCCGTCGGCACCCGGTTGCTGCAGGTGCGCGGTAAGCGCGCAGCAACCTCGGGCGACGCCGCGGCAACCCCCGCCGCCGACACCAATACCACCGTCTAACTTCCGGTCTTCGTTTTCCGCGGTTCCTTCGGCGAGCCGCGGCGTGTCCTGCGGCAAACCAGTCAGGTCACCATTCGGTCACATTAAACGCACGTAGAGAGTGCGATTTCGGTGGAGCGTTTGCACGCCCATCGGTGTGACGTACGGTGCAAATGATGCTGGTGTTGTCTTTGGCGCCTTTCGGGGAACCTGTGGCTGGCGCCGCCCGTCGTGTTGAGCCGTAGGAGACCTGAGTCGAATGAGACGCACACGCTGGGGGTCTTCTGCGCGACCGGCCTTAAGGCTGGTGCGCCCCGTCGTTCCCTCCGTTTTGAGCCTCGCCCTGCTGATCGCCACGCCGGGCCTCGCGGAGGCCGACCCCACCGCCGACAACCTCGCCGCCCTCATCGCCAACGTCGCCAAGGCCAACCAGCGGCTGCAGAACCTGAGCGCCGAAATCCAGACCGAACAGGAAAGCGTCAACAAGGCCCTCGTCGACGTGGAGACCGCGCGGGACAACGCGGCCACCGCCCAGCACGACCTCGAGGCCAGCCAGCAGGCGGTCAAAGACGCCAACATCGCCATCGCCGGCGCGCAGCGCCGCTTCGACACGTTCGCCGCCGCCACCTATATGAACGGCCCGTCGAACAGCTACCTGACGGCGAGCAGCCCCGACGACATCATCGCCACCGAGGCCGCGGCCAAGAACCTCACCACCAGCTCGCAGACCGTGATGGCCAAGCTGCAGCAGGCCCGCACCGAGCAGGTGAACAAGGAGTCGGCGGCGCGGCTGGCCAAGCAGAACGCCGACAAGGCCGCCGCCGACGCCAAGTCCAGCCAGGACGCCGCCGTGGCGGCGCTGACCAACTCCAAGCAGAAGTTCGACCAGCAACGCGAGGACATCATTCGCCTTGCGGCCGAACGGGATCAGGCTCAGGTCAAGCTGGAGGCGGCCAAGCGTGAGGCGGCGCGGCAGTGGTCCGCCGGGGCGGGCGGGCCCGGCCCGTCGGCCTCGGGTGACCGGTGGGAGACCGGGTCGCCGGGCGCGCCGGCGCCGTCGGCCGGGGGCCGTCGGTGGGACGGCGCCTGGGACCCGACCCTGCCGATGATCCCGAGCGCCAACGTCCCCGGCGACCCGATCGCGGTGATCAACCAGGTGCTCGGCATCTCGGCCACCTCGACTCAGGTGACCGCCGGGCTGGGCCGCAACTTCTTGCAGCAGATGGGCATCCTCAAGCCCGACGACACCGGCATCACCAACGCCGCGCCCGGTGGGGTCGGCGCACGCATCCCGCGCGTCTACGGCCGGCAGGCCACCGAATACGTGATCCGGCGCGGCATGTCGCAGATCGGCGTGCCCTACTCGTGGGGCGGCGGCAACGCGGCCGGCCCGAGCAAGGGCATCGACTCCGGGGCCGGCATCACCGGCTTCGACTGTTCGGGTCTGGTCCTGTACTCGTTCGCCGGGGTGGGCATCAAGCTGCCGCACTACTCGGGCTCGCAGTACAACCTGGGTCGCAAGATCCCGTCCTCGCAAATGCGCCGCGGCGACGTCATCTTCTACGGCCCGGGCGGCAGCCAGCACGTCACGATCTACCTCGGCGACGGCCAGATGCTCGAGGCTCCCGACATCGGGTTGAAGGTCCGCGTCGCCCCGGTGCGCACCAGCGGCATGACGCCCTACGTGGTCCGGTACATCGAGTGGTGATCGAGTGAGCACTGAACGGACAGCCATGCGCCGCAACCGATTTCGTTTCATCAACCTCGCCTGGATCACCGCTGTGGTGTCCGGGCTGATGTTGTCTGTGGCCGCCCCGGCTCCGCTTGCCGTCGCCGACCCCGGCCAGTGGGACCCCACGTTGCCGGCCCAGATCAGCGCCGGCGCCCCGGGCGATCCGCTGGCCGTCGCCAACGCGTCGCTGCAGGCCACCGCGCAGGCCACCCAGACGACGATGGACCTGGGCAAGCAATTTCTCGGCGGGCTCGGGATCAACATCCTGGGCGATCCCGCACCGGCCGCCGCCGCCACGCCCTCCAACCCCGGCGGCAAGATCCCGCGGGTCTACGGACGGCAGGCCATCGAGTATGTGATCAAGAGGATGGGCTCCCAGATGGGCGTGCCCTACTCGTGGGGCGGCGGCTCGCTGGACGGCCCCAGCAAGGGCGTCGGCGACGGCGCCAACATCACCGGCTTCGACTGCTCGGGCCTGATGCGCTATGGCTTCGCCGGGGTCGGCGTGCTGATCCCGCGGTTCTCCGGTGACCAATACAACGCCGGGCGCCACATCCCGCCGGATCAGGCCAGGCGCGGCGACCTGATCTTCTACGGCCCGGGCGGCAGCCAGCACGTCACCATGTACCTGGGCAATGGCCAGATGCTGGAGGCGTCCGGCAGCGCCGCCAAGGTTACGGTCAGCCCGGTTCGAAAGCCCGGCATGACACCGTTCCTGACTAGGATCATCGAGTACTGATCAGCGGTGCCGGCGACCCATCAGCTGGGCGAGCGTCGACGGAATCCGGCGGTGCTGGAATAGTTGGACGCGGGCACGTCGCTGCCCGGCAGTCGTGTCCGATGGAACGTGGAGGGTTCTTCATGACAGCAGCAGGTGGGCCGCCGCCAGGCGCCAGCGGTTACTCGGGCCCGGGCGGGCAATCCGGCCCGGCTCACGAAGCGCCGACCGGCGGCGGTAACGGACTGGCCGCCGAGGTGCAGACCCTGGAACGTGCCATCTTCGAGGTCAAACGCATCATCGTCGGCCAGGACCAGCTGGTGGAGCGCATGCTGGTCGGCCTGTTGTCCAAGGGGCACGTGCTGCTCGAGGGTGTGCCCGGCGTGGCCAAGACGCTGGCCGTCGAGACCTTCGCCAAGGTGGTCGGCGGGACGTTCGCGCGCATCCAGTTCACGCCGGACCTGGTGCCCACCGACATCATCGGTACCCGCATCTACCGCCAGGGCAAGGAGGAGTTCGACACCGAGCTCGGCCCGGTGGTGGTCAACTTCCTGCTCGCCGACGAGATCAACCGTGCGCCGGCCAAGGTGCAGTCGGCGCTGCTGGAGGTCATGCAGGAACGCCACGTGTCGATCGGCGGCAAGACCTTCGCGCTGCCCAACCCGTTCCTGGTGATGGCGACGCAGAACCCGATCGAGCACGAGGGCGTCTACCCGCTGCCCGAAGCCCAGCGCGACCGCTTCCTGTTCAAGATCAACGTCGGCTACCCCTCGCCGGAGGAGGAGCGGGAGATCATCTACCGGATGGGTGTGCGCCCGCCGGAGCCCAAGCAGATCCTCAACACCGGCGACCTGTTGCGGCTGCAGGACATCGCGGCCAACGTCTTCGTCCACCACGCCCTGGTGGACTACGTGGTGCGCGTCGTGACGGCCACCCGCCACCCCGAACAGCTCGGCATGAACGACGTCAAGACGTGGATCTCGTTCGGGGCGTCGCCGCGCGCGTCGCTGGGCATCATCGCCGCGTCCCGATCGCTGGCCCTGGTCCGCGGCCGTGACTACGTGATCCCGCAAGACGTCGTCGACGTCATTCCCGACGTGCTGCGCCACCGGCTGGTGCTCACCTACGACGCGCTCGCCGACGAGATCTCGCCGGAGATCGTCATCAACCGGGTGCTGCAGACGGTGGCCCTGCCTCAGGTGAATGCCGTTCCGCAGCAAGGTCATTCGGTGCCCCCGGTGATGCAACCCGCCGGCGCGGCCAGCGGTCGGTGACCGATCCCAACAGGCGGGCGGTGGTGCATCCGCCGTCGATGCAGCGGGGTCAGATCGATGACCCGAAGCTGTCGGCGGCGCTGCGCACCCTCGAGCTCACCGTCAAACGCAAGCTCGACGGTGTGCTGCACGGTGATCACCTCGGTTTGATCCCGGGGCCGGGCTCGGAGCCGGGGGAGTCGCGCGAGTATCAGCCCGGCGACGACGTCCGCCGGATGGACTGGGCCGTCACCGCGCGCACGACGCACCCGCACGTGCGGCAGATGATCGCCGACCGGGAGCTGGAAACCTGGCTGGTGGTCGACATGTCGGCCAGCTTGGACTTCGGGACCGTGGGCTGCGAGAAGCGCGACCTCGCGGTGGCGGCGGCCGCCGCGATCACCTTCCTCAACAGCGGGGGCGGCAACCGGCTGGGCGCGATCGTCTCCACCGGCGCCAAGATCACCCGGGTGCCGGCCCGCTCCGGACGTCAGCACGAGCAGACGCTGTTGCGCACCATCGCCACCACGCCGCGCGCGCCCGTCGGGGTGCGCGGCGATCTGGCGACCGCGATCGACGCCCTGCGCCGGCCGGAACGCCGCCGCGGCATGGCGGTGATCATCAGCGACTTCCTCGGGCCGATCAACTGGATGCGCCCGCTGCGGGCGGTCGCCGCCCGGCACGAGGTGCTGGCCATCGAGGTACTCGACCCGCGCGACGTCGAGCTGCCCGACATCGGCGACGTGGTGCTGCAGGACGCCGAGTCCGGCGTCACCCGCGAGTTCACCATCGACGCGCAGCTGCGTGACGATTTCGCCAAGGCCGCCGCGGCGCACCGCGCCGACGTGGCGCGCACGATCCGCAGCTGCGGGGCCCCGATACTGACGCTGCGCACCGACCGTGACTGGATCGCCGACATCGTGCGGTTCGTCGAATCCCGCCGGCGCGGTGCATTGGCAGGGCGGCAGTGACACTGCCGCTACTGGGCCCGATGTCGTTGTCGGGCTTCGAACATTCGTGGTTCTTTCTGTTCCTGCTCGTCGTCTTCGGGCTGGCCGCGCTCTACATCCTGATGCAGCTGGCGCGCCAGCGGCGCATGCTGCGGTTCGCCAACATGGAGCTGCTGGAAAGCGTTGCGCCCAAACGGCCTTCGACGTGGCGCCACGTTCCGGCGATCTTGCTGGTGGCCTCTCTGGTGCTGTTCACCATCGCAATGGCCGGCCCCACCAACGACGTTCGGATTCCCCGCAACCGCGCGGTGGTGATGCTGGTCATCGACGTCTCGCAGTCCATGCGCGCCACCGATGTCGCGCCCAACCGGATGGCGGCCGCGCAGGAGGCCGCCAAGCAGTTCGCCGACGAGCTGACGCCGGGCATCAACCTCGGGCTGATCGCCTATGCGGGGACCGCCACGGTGCTGGTCTCGCCGACGACCAACCGGGAATCCACCAAGGCGGCGTTGGACAAGCTGCAGTTCGCCGACCGCACCGCCACCGGCGAGGGCATCTTCACCGCGCTACAGGCCATCGCGACGGTCGGCGCGGTGATCGGCGGCGGCGACAAACCGCCCCCGGCGCGCATCGTGTTGTTCTCCGACGGCAAGGAGACGATGCCGACCAACCCGGACAATCCGAAGGGCGCCTTCACCGCGGCGCGCACGGCCAAGGACCAGGGCGTGCCGATCTCGACCATCTCCTTCGGCACCCCGTACGGGTTCGTCGAGATCAACGACCAGCGCCAGCCGGTGCCCGTCGACGACGAGACGCTGAAGAAGGTGGCCCAGCTCTCGGGCGGAAATGCCTACAGCGCTGCGTCATTGCAGGAACTGAAATCGGTCTACGCGACGCTGCAGCAGCAGATCGGCTACGAGACGATCAAGGGCGACGCCAGCGTGGGCTGGGTGCGGTTGGGCGCGCTGGTGCTGGCGCTCGCGGCGCTGGCGGCGTTGCTGATCAACCGGCGCCTGCCGACCTAGCGTCTGTGCGCGGCCCCTTTGACCCGCGAGCCCCCTTTGACCCGCGAGCGTAAGCACACTGTGAATTTCGGCCCGAATTTCCACAGTCGGCTTACGCTCGCGAAGCGCGGGCTGCGCGCACCCGGCGGATGATGTCGTCGGGATGATCCTCGGCGATCACCCGGATCACGATCCAGCCGTAACGTTCGATCGTCTCCAGCCGGCGGATGTCCTTGACGTACTGGTAGCGACTCGTTCGATGCTGGTCGCCGTCGTACTCCACGGCTACCTTGATGTCCTCCCAACCCATATCCAAATAGGCCTCGGCCCAACCCCATTCGTTGCGGACACAAATCTGCGTCTGGGGAGCGGGAAAGCCCGCCGCAATCAATAGGAGACGCAGCCAGGTCTCCTTGGGGGATTGCGCCCCACCGTCGACGAGTTCGAGGGCGGCGCGAGCGGCCTTCATGCCTCGACGTCCCCGATACCGCCCGACCAACAGCTCGACATCGGCCATCTTCAGATCGGTCGCCTGCACGAGGGCATCGACCGCGGCGACCGCGACACCCAGGTGGCATCGCCTGGCCAGATCGAGTGCCGTTCGCGCCGGTGTGGTGACTCGTATGCCGTCGATGACGGTGATCTCGTCGGCCTCGATCCGCTCTTCCCAAACGTGCACGCCCGCGACTGGCCAGCGGTTGGTGTCGATGATCTCGGCGGGTAACGCCGGGTCGATCCACTTCGAGCCGTGCAGCGCGGAGGCGGAAAAGCCGGCGATTATGCCGCGACGTCGCGACCGCAGCCAGCAGGCCTTCGCGCGCAACGCCGCCGTCAGCGCGAGGTCTGTAGCCACGTACACGTCCTTGTGCAGCGCTGTATACCGGCTGCGCAGCTCATGGGGAGTCACTTCGCCGGCAGCTAGGGCTTCGCTGCCCAGGAAGGGACCGGTAATGCCCGTCATGGCGGAAGTTTGCGTCGCGGCACTGACAGAGCTTCGCGAGCGTAAGCCCACTGCGGAAACCCGGTCCGAAAATCGCAGCCCGCTTACGCTCGCGGTCATAACAGGGGGAGATTTCGGTCCTTGTAAGCCGAGGCGATAAGTTGGCCGGGTGACTGACGCAGCCACCGAAAACACCTCCAAGGCCGCCACCAACGGCGGCAAACCGGCATTCGTATCCCGTTCAGTCCTGGTCACCGGCGGAAACCGGGGGATCGGACTGGCGATCGCGCAGCGGCTCGCCGCCGACGGCCACAAGGTGGCCGTCACGCACCGCGGATCCGGGGCGCCCGAGGGGTTGTTCGGCGTCGTGTGCGACGTCACCGACAACGAAGCGGTCGACCGCGCCTTCAAAGAGGTCGAGGAGCACCAGGGCCCGGTCGAGGTGCTGGTGTCCAACGCCGGCATATCCAAGGACGCGTTCCTGATCCGGATGACCGAGGAGCGGTTCGAGGAGGTCATCAACGCCAACCTCACCGGGGCCTTCCGGGTAGCCCAGCGCGCCTCACGCAGCATGCAGCGCAAGCGTTTCGGCCGGATCATCTTCATCGGGTCGGTGTCGGGCAGCTGGGGCATCGGCAACCAGGCGAACTACGCGGCCGCCAAGGCCGGCCTGATCGGCATGGCCCGCTCGATCTCGCGGGAGCTGTCCAAGGCCAACGTGACCGCGAATGTGGTGGCGCCGGGCTACATCGACACCGAGATGACCCGCGCCCTCGACGAGCGGATCCAGGAGGGCGCGCTGGACTTCATCCCGGCCAAGCGGGTCGGCACCGCCGAGGAGGTCGCCGGCGCGGTCAGCTTCCTGGCGTCCGAGGACGCCAGCTACATCGCCGGCGCGGTCATCCCCGTGGACGGCGGCATGGGCATGGGCCACTGACTTCAACCACGACATTAAGGACGGACATGGCAGGACTGCTCGACGGCAAACGGATTCTGATCTCGGGAATCATCACCGATTCGTCGATTGCGTTTCACATCGCCAAGGCGGCCCAGGAGGCCGGGGCGCAGTTGGTGCTGACCGGGTTCGACCGGTTGCGCCTGATCCAGCGCATCGCCGACCGGCTGCCGGAGAAGGCGCCGCTGATCGAACTCGACGTGCAGAACCAGGAGCACTTGGACTCGCTCGCCGAGCGGGTGACCGCCGAGATCGGTGAGGGCAACAAGCTCGACGGGGTGGTGCACTCGATCGGTTTCATGCCGCAGACCGGGATGGGCATCAACCCGTTCTTCGACGCGCCATACGAAGATGTCTCGAAAGGCATTCACATCTCGGCGTATTCGTACGCCTCGCTGGCCAAGGCGACGTTGCCGATCATGAATCCCGGCGGCTCGATCGTGGGTATGGACTTCGACCCCAGCCGGGCGATGCCGGCGTACAACTGGATGACGGTGGCCAAGAGCGCGCTGGAATCGGTCAACCGATTCGTGGCGCGCGAGGCGGGTAAGTTCGGTGTTCGCTCGAATCTCGTTGCCGCGGGCCCGATCCGGACGCTGGCCATGAGCGCGATCGTCGGCGGGGCGCTCGGCGAGGAGGCTGGCGCACAGATGCAGCTGCTCGAAGAGGGCTGGGACCAGCGCGCCCCCATCGGCTGGAACATGAAGGACCCGACCCCGGTCGCCAAGACGGTGTGCGCGCTGCTCTCGGACTGGCTGCCGGCGACGACGGGAACCATCATCTACGCCGACGGCGGCGCAAGCACCCAATTACTGTAGACGGTAATGGAATTCGACGCCGTCCTGCTGCTGTCCTTCGGTGGGCCGGAAGGTCCCGAGCAGGTTCGGCCGTTCCTGGAGAACGTCACCCGGGGCCGCAACGTGCCGCCGGAACGACTCGACGACGTCGCCGAGCACTACCTGCATTTCGGCGGCGTCTCGCCGATCAACAACATCAATCGCGCGCTGGTCGCCCAACTGGAAGCCGAGCTGCACGACCGCGGCCTGGACCTGCCGGTCTATTTCGGCAACCGCAACTGGGAGCCCTACGTCGAGGACACCGTCGCGACCATGCGCGACAATGGAATTCGTCGGGCCGTGGTGTTCACCACCTCGGCGTGGAGCGGCTACTCCAGCTGCACGCAATACGTCGAGGACATCGCCCGCGCGCGCGAGGCGGCCGGGCCGGATGCGCCCGAATTGGTCAAGCTGCGGCCCTATTTCGACCACCCGCGGTTCGTGCGGATCTTCGCCGACACCATCGGCGCGGCGTCGGGTGCGCTGACCCCCGAGCAACAGGCCGGCGCTCGACTGGTGTTCACCGCGCATTCCATTCCGGTGGCCGCCGACGACCGCCTGGGCCCGCGGCTGTACAGCCGCCAAGTCGCCTATGCCGCAAGCCTTGTGGCGGCCGCCGCCGGGTATTCCGACTACGACCTGGCGTGGCAGTCGCGGTCGGGACCACCGCAGGTGCCATGGCTGGAGCCCGATGTCGCCGACCAGCTGGCCGCCCTGGCGCAGGCCGGGACCCAGGCCGTCATCATCTGCCCGATCGGGTTCGTGGCCGATCACATCGAGGTGGTGTGGGATCTCGACAACGAGTTGGCGTCGCAGGCCGAGGCGGCGGGCGTGGCGCTGGTGCGGGCGTCGACGCCCAACGCCCACCCGCGTTTCGCGCGGATGGCCGCGGATCTGATCGACGAATTGCGGTATGGCCGGGCGCCCGAGAGGGTGACCGGGCCCGACCCGGTCCCCGGTTGCCTCGCCAGCGTCAACGGCGCGCCCTGCCGCCCACCGCATTGCGCGGCCGGCCGCTAGAAACGGTTAATCGCCCCAGGCCGAATGCAGGATCGCGGTCACGGCCGCCATCCGCGCCGAACGCACCACCGCGGTGAGGGGTCGCAGCGCGTCGCTGGCGATGCGGGCCTCCGAAGAGGATTGCGTTCCCACGGGTTCCAGGCCCGCGGCGACGGGCGCGGTGAACCGGTCCGGAGAGTCGGATCGGCTCAGGCCCGCGCTGACCGCGATGATGGCGTCGACGTGGGCGGCGTTCTCCAGCACCCGCAGCGCGCGCGTCGGCGCGTGGTCGGGAATGCGGTGTTGCCGTGCGGATTCCAAGAGTTGCTCGACGAGGCCGCGGGGGTCGTCGACGTCGGACGCCGCGGCCCCCAGCCCGATGGCGCCCAGCGCGTCCGCGGCCGAGCGCACCGCCGACCGCAGCGTGTACTCGGCGTCGCCGAGCTCGTAATGGTCCAGCACCGGCGCGCCGGGCAGCGAGTACACGGTCCACGTCAGCGCGCACAATTCGGCCAGCTGCGTCTCGTAGTCGTCGGGCACGTCCTCGTCGTCCTCATAGGAGAACTCGGGCACCAGGCCGACCGCGGTGGCGGGATTGCGGGGATTGGCGATGATGACCGCCTCGCCGGCCGCCAGCGCGTCCCGCTCGAACTGTGTTCCGGGGGCCAGCCCGCGGACGTCGCCCGGCACCGGCAAAACCACGTTGATCGATCCGCGCATAAACCCGCCGCCGTCGGACGCCGGTGTCGGCCGGCCGATCGCGGCCCGCAATGTCTGCAGCAGCGTGACCGTTCCGGCGTCGTGTACGTCGGGCCAGGGCAGCCCGGTGTGGCCCGCGGCGACCGCATCATACGCGGTCACCGATTGCTTTGGCGCCCAAACGGATAACGCGTCCAGGACGTCGTCGGGCGCGGCCTTTCCGGCGAGCCACGCATTGGCCCACAGGGACAGCGAAACACTGGGACACCACACGAGAACGCAGTGTAGTTGTTTTGCCCGGCAAAGGCGGATCACGCGTATTCTTGCCGCATGCACGCCGCGGTGCTTTGGCTAATATTCGCGCTGGTGCTGGCCGGTGCGGAGGCGCTCACCGGCCATTTGTTTTTGGTGATGCTCGGTGGCGGCGCGCTGGCCGCGGCGCTAACCAGTTGGCTGACCGACTTTCCGGTGTGGGCGAACGGCGCGGTGTTCCTGGTGGTCTCGGTGCTGCTGCTGGTGGTGGTTCGGCCGCCGCTGAAGCGGCGGCTGACGCCGGCCGGGGCGCCGCGGTTGGGAATCGAGGCGCTGCAGGGCAAAACCGCGCTGGTGCTCGAGCGGGTCGCGCGCGACGAGGGTCAGGTCAAGCTCGACGGGCAGGTGTGGTCCGCGCGCCCGCTCGACGACGCCGAGGTCTACGAACCCGGCGAGCCGGTCACCGTCATGCAGATCGACGGCGCCACGGCGGTGGTCTTCAGGAGCAGTCTGTAGCGGCGAGATAAAGCCGCCGACGGCGGGTAGAGAGAGGAAGTCCGATGCAAGGTGCAGTGGCTGGATTGGTGCTGCTGGCCGTCTTGGTGATCTTCGCGATCGTCGTGGTGGCCAAGTCTGTGGCGCTGATTCCCCAGGCGGAAGCCGCGGTGATCGAACGGCTGGGCCGATACAGCCGCACGGTCAGCGGGCAACTGACCCTGTTGGTGCCGTTCATCGATCGGGTCCGCGCCCGGGTGGATCTGCGCGAGCGGGTGGTGTCGTTCCCGCCGCAGCCGGTGATCACCGAGGACAACCTGACGCTGAACATCGACACCGTGGTCTACTTTCAGGTCACCGTTCCCCAGGCGGCCGTCTACGAGATCAGCAACTACATCGTCGGCGTCGAACAGCTCACCACCACCACGCTGCGCAACGTGGTCGGCGGCATGACGCTGGAACAGACGCTGACGTCGCGCGACCAGATCAACGGGCAGCTGCGCGGCGTGCTCGACGAGGCGACCAACCGCTGGGGTCTGCGGGTCGCGCGGGTCGAATTGCGCAGCATCGACCCGCCGCCGTCGATTCAGGCGTCGATGGAGAAGCAGATGAAGGCCGACCGCGAGAAGCGCGCGATGATCCTGACCGCCGAAGGCACCCGGCAAGCGGCGATCATGCAGGCTGAGGGACAAAAGGCTGCGCAAATCCTTGCCGCCGAAGGCGCCAAGCAGGCCGCGATCCTGACTGCGGAAGCCGACCGCCAGTCGCGGGTACTGCGCGCGCAGGGTGAGCGAGCGGCCGCCTACCTGAGGGCCCAGGGGCAGGCCAAGGCCATTGAGAAGACGTTCGCCGCGATCAAGGCCGGCCGTCCCACTCCGGAAATGTTGGCCTACCAGTACTTGCAGACGCTGCCCGAAATGGCGCGCGGCGACGCGAACAAGGTGTGGGTGGTGCCCAGCGATTTCAGCGCCGCGTTGCAAGGGTTCACGCGGCTGCTTGGCTCGCCGGGCGAGGACGGCGTATTCCGGTTCGAGCCTTCTCCGGTTGACGATGCTCCCAGGCATGCCACTGACGGCGACGACGCGGAGGTCGCGGACTGGTTCTCCGCCGAAACCGATCCCTCGGTCGCTCAAGCGGTGGCCAAGGCCGAGGCAATCGCCAGCAAGCCCGCGGATGGCTCGCCTGGGGAGCTGACTCCCTAGGATTGCGGCATGAGTGCGTTGACTTCCCCGAAAACCTATGCGGCGCTGGGCGCCTTCCACGCCGTCGACGCGGTTCTGTGCGGCGTTCAGGTGGCCCCGATCAAGAAGGTGCTCGATGACGTGGGCCTGCCGGAGAACGTCCGGCCCGTGTTGCCCGCGGTGAAGGCGGCCGCGGCCGTCGGATTGCTGTCGGTCAACCGTTTTCCCACCCTGGCGCGGCTGACGACGGCGATGCTGACGGTGTACTTCGTGTTGGCGGTGGGCGCGCACGTCCGGGTGCGCGACAAGGTCGTCAACGGTGTTCCGGCCGCGCTGTTTTTGGCGTTGGTCGCCGCGATGACGATTAAGGGGCCCGACCAGAGCTAATCGAGGCGCAACTCGACCAGCGGCAGCGGGGTGTCGGTGTCGGTGATCGGCACGCCGAGCGTCTGCTCGAGCACCGGGCGCATCCGCTCCCACGCCTTGGGATGGCGGGATCGGTAGGCGGCCAAGGTGTTATCGGCCTCGGGTGTGGTCATCACCCGCGCGGTAGCGGTCCTGGGCGGGTGGCTGCCGGCGTAGACCCGCACCCGGGGGTTGGCTTCAATGTTGCGGAACCACTGGGCTTTTCGGCCGAAGCCCGACGCGACCACGTAGGTGTCGGGCGACGAGTGGTCGACGACCTCCAACGCCGCATAGCGCGGCATGCCCGACTTGCGGCCGATGTGTTCGAGCAGCACGATGCGTGAGCCGAACAGCGCGCCCGCGCGGGCCTTGTAGATCCAGATCGGCGCGCGCATGAGGCGGCGCGACCGCAGCAGCCGCCCGGCCAGAGCGGCGACACCGGTGGGAAACCGGCGGGCTCCGCTGTTGTCCGATGTCATGCGGCTCTCCCGGATCGTCGAGCTGGTTCACTCGAGACGCTACCGGGCCGACGCCGCCGGTCGCCGTCACGAAGGCATCGTGACGGCGACCGAAGCGAGTCATTGTTGGTCAGGGATGCGGCGCGGCGGACGGTGTCGGCGCGGCCGGCGTCGGGAAGCCCTCGCCCGGGGGTGGTGGCCAGAAGCCTCGCGGGGGTCCCGGCGGCCCGGGCGGCGGAACAAAGCCGAAACCACCCGGCCCGGGTCCACCAATCGGGGGAGGCGGCGGCCCGTGGAACGGCGCCGCCAGCATCGGCGGCGGCCCGAGCGGCGGCGGGGGTGGTCCGACGCTGACTATCCAGGCGAACGCGATCGCCGCGACGGTGCCGACCGCGCCGAGCAGCGCCCCCGCCACCCCGGCGCCGATCACCACGCCGGTGGGGTAGCGACGTCGCTCTAATGCCGGCTCGGCGACCGGCGGCGGTGCGGGTGCATTGGTGTTGATGTCGTCGTTCGTGGTCATGCCAAGGACGTTAAGAGCCGGGGCTGAAATGGATCTGAAGAATTCGGCCGCCCGATGAACGGCTCGTCACAGTGGGCAGCGCCCTTCAGGTTCGTTTCAGCACCGGCACCGACAATGGAGGAATGACGGATTGCCTGCGCGCGGCCGGCCGGTTCAGCTTCGGCACGCCGCGGGTGCTGGTCGTCGAGGACTCCGAGACCATCCGGGAGATGGTCAGCGAGGCGCTGACCGAGGTGGGCTATCACACCGATGCCCGCCGCGACGGTGACGGCCTGGAAGAGGTTCTCGACGGAATGCGGCCCGACCTGGTGGTGCTCGACGTGATGCTGCCGGGACGCGACGGGTTCGAACTGATCGACGTGATTCGGGAATGGGGTGACGTCGGGATCGTCTTGATCACGGCCCGCGACGGGCTGCCGGATCGGCTACGCGGACTCGACGGCGGCGCCGACGACTACGTCATCAAGCCGTTCGAGCTGGCCGAGCTGGTGTCGCGGGTCGGCGCGGTGCTACGCCGGCGCGGACGGCTGTCCCAGGTGATTCAGGTGGGCGACGTCACGCTGGACCTCGGTGCCGGTGTGGCGGCGCGCGGCGGCCACCCGCTGGATCTGACGGCAACCGAGTTGCGGGTGCTGTCTTTCCTGGTGGAGCAGCGCGGCCGGATCGTCAGCGCAGGCCAGATTCTGAACGGGGTGTGGGGCTACGACGCCTACGACCCCAACCTGGTGCAGGTCCATGTCAGCGGGCTGCGGCGCAAGCTGGAGGCGCACGGGCCGCGGATCCTGCATACCGTGCGCGGCATCGGCTACCGCCTGCGGGCCGAGCGGTCATGACGGCCGCCTCGAGGACACCGACGCCGTCGCTGCAACGTCGGGTGACGCTGGTGGTGCTCGCGCTGCTGGCGGGCCTGCTGGTGGTGCTCGGCGTCACCATCGACTTCACGATGGGCGTTCTGGCACAGCGCAATCTGCACGACCGGCTGCTGGCCGCGACATCGCGCGCCGACGCGTTGAGCGCCGCGCGCACCTCGCCGGATCTGCTTGCCGCCGAACTCAACGGCGGCGGGATCCGGGCGCTCGTCGTCACGGCCAACGGCAGCTCCTACGGTGACCGCGGGATCAGCCCGGAGCTCAGTGACGGCGAAGTCGAACCACCCCCGCTGTATCCGCCCCCACCGGCCTACCCACCGCCGTATCCGCCACCTCCGCCGTATCCGCCGCCGCCGTACGCACTTCCGCCGCCGCCCGGTCCGCCGCCGGATGCCACCGCGACGGCCGTCGTGCACCCGCTGCCCGACGGGAGCCGGGTGATCCTGGTCGCCGACACCACGCAGACCACCCAGGTCGCGCATCAGCTGCGCGCCCTGATGATCGGGGCGGGCTTGGCGACCCTGCTGCTTGCGGCGCTGTTACTGGTTGCGGTCAGCCGGGCGGCGCTGCGCCCGCTGGACCGGCTCACCGCGCTGGCCAACGCCATCACCACCGGGGACCGCGGCCGCCGACTGCATCCGGACCGCACCGACACCGAATTAGGCCGCGCCGCAAGGGCTTTCGACGGCATGCTGGACGCGCTGGAAAGCTCCGAGCGCCGCGCCAGGCACGCCGCCGACACCGCGCAACGCGCCGAGTCCGCAACCCGGCGCTTTCTCGTCGACGCCGCCCACGAATTGCGCACCCCGATCGCCGGCATCCAGGTCGCCGCCGAACAACTCGCGCACGGCGCCTCGCAACATCAAGACGACGGGCAATACCGTCGGGCGAGCCTGCTGCTCTCCGACGCGCGCCGCGCCGGACGACTCGTCTCCGACATGCTGGACCTGAGCCGCATCGACGCCGGGCTCGCGCTCGAGCTGCATGACGTCGACGTGGCCGCCGTCCTCGATGGGGAAGCCGATCGCGCCGCCATGCTGGCACCGCAGATCAGCGTCAGCCGCACCGGTTTGACCACGCTGAGCCTGAACGCCGACGCGACCCGCCTGTCCCAGATCGTGTCCAACCTGTTCGACAACGCACGCCGGTATACGCCGGCCGGCGGAGCCATCACCGTCGACCTTCGCGCCGACGAGGAGCTCGCGCAGGTGACCGTCACCGACACCGGGCCGGGCATCCCGGATGACCAGCGGGACAACATCTTCGAGCGGCTGGTGCGCCTGGACGCCGGTCGCGCCCGCGATCACGGCGGCGCCGGGCTGGGCCTGGCGATCGCGCGGGCGCTGGCGCGCGCCCACGGCGGCGACCTGGTGTGCCTGCCCCACGAGGGCGGCGCCCGATTCCGGCTCACCCTGCCGCGCAACTAGGGACGACAGCCCGTTAGGCGGTGACCGCCCCAATAGCCCTGCGCGAGAGCATGATTGGGGCGGCCACCGCTTGGCACCGTTAGCGCGCCGCCGGTGTCACCAACCGGGCGGCGGGGCCGGATGGAACGGCCCGCCCGGGGGTGGCGGCCCCACCGGCCCTCCGGGAGGCGGCGGCCCACCCGGTCCACCCGGGCCGCCCGGTCCACCGGGCCCCGGCCCCCACGGTTGCCCCGGGCCTGGCGGGGGCGGGGGCGGATCCGCACTCGCCGCGGCCGCGCCGAAACCCGCCGCGGCGACCCCAAGGGCGCCCGCGAGCAACGAACCGGCGATGAGTTCTCTGATCTTCACTGGGTCCATCCATCCTCTCTGTCGACGTGTTCCTGCACCCGGTCGGCGCGAATTCGGTCTGCTCGCACCGCGTTTACCGGTCACCGTGCCCCCGCGCCGGCGAGCCGGAGGCGATGAGGCGACGGTAGGAAGTCAGCCTGAAGCGGACCTGAAGATGAAGGGAATGCAGCGCCCCGGGGCGCTAGCCAGCGCCCGTCAGCGCGGGGAAGCCGGCGCGGTCACCGCCGTCAGATGCCAGGTGTCCAGCCAGGGCCGCACCAATTCGGCGACGGAGAACTTGGCCCGGGCCGCGCACCCGGCTTTGGGGGTGTAGGGGTCGCCGCCGCGGATGAGGATGCCGACGGCGCTGACGGTGCCGTCCTTTTCGTAGTGATACACCGGGCCGCCCGAATCGCCGCACCGACCGCTCGCCAGGAATACGACCTTGCTGCCGGTGATCTCCACGATCTGCCCGCAGGCGTCGGCACCGGAGCCCATGCCGAACTTGCACAACTGCTGGCCGATCTGCAGGTTGGTGGCCACGCCGGTGACCGCCAACGACGAGGCGATCGCCGAGGACTGGGGAATGTTTTCGCCGTCCAGCGCGATCAGGCCGATGTCGTGCTGCTCGTTGTGCACCCCCTCGTTGACCGTCTTGCGGAAGGTGCCCACCGTCGCGTAGGGCAGGACGCCGCCCAGGTTCATCGTCACCCTGCTGGGTTGCCCGGGGCGGTTGCAATGCCCGGCGGTCAGAATCCCGGCCGCGCCGCCGCTGGTGTGCACCAGAAAGCCTGCGGTGCAACCCATTCCACCCGAGCCGTCGGCGTAGGCGACGTAGATTCCCGCCCCGGGGCCCACCGCACTGGCGGCGGGCAGATCGATCGGTGCCAGGACGGGCGGCGGCGGCGCCGGCTGCTGCGCCGGCGTGGTGGCCCTGGGGTATAGGCAGACGGCCGTCACCAGGGCGGTGACGCTGCACACCGCCGCGAGGGTGAGCAATGAGGTATGGATCCTGGCGCGGCGGGGGTGCACGCGCAAGCTGGCGAGCAGGCTCCTTTTCGGCTTGCTACGCAGCTCGCCCGGACCGGGTAGGAACCCCAGCATGGCGAGTACCGCCAACACCAGGGCGCTCAGGGGCAACGCGACAGTACGAGCCGGCGAGTATGGCGTCCCCCAGCTCGCGACCTCCATCGCGTACACCACTCCATTAGATCGATCTTTGCCGCACCGCGCGGCGGTCTTACCGAAGTTGGTGATCAGCTGACGGCGGCCGGCTCGGGGGAGGCTTCCTCGTCGAGCGGACGGCGCGCACGGCGGTGGTGCCGACGGAAGTGGCGGATCTCGACGATCAGCCCGGCCAGTCCCAGCGCGCTGGTGATCGCCGACACCAGATACAGCAGCGCGCTGATGTGACCGGCGAGCGCATCGCCCAGGACGACCACGGCGGTGGTGCCGGGCAGCAACCCGGCCAGGGTCGCCACCGCGTAGGGCAGCACCCGCACGCTCGACGCGCCCGCGGCGTAGTTGAGCGCCGAGAACGGCACCGCGGGAATCAGCCGCAGCGACAAGATGGCCAGCCAGCCCCGTTGCCGCAGGCGCTCTTCCACCGTTTCGATCGATCGGTAACGCGCCAGCCGGTTCAGCCGCCAGCCGGCCGCGCGCACCAGCAGCAGCGCGATCATCGCGCTCGCGGTGCTGGCGACCACCGCGATGGCGACGCCGAGCAGTGGTCCGAACAGCAGTCCGGCGGCCAGGGTGAACGCGGTGCGCGGAACGGGCACCACCGTCACGACGATGTGGGCGATCAAGAACGCCAGGGGGAACCACGGTCCGACGGACTGCGCCCAGTCGCGCATCTGCACCGGTGAGGGCAGCGGAAGCCACGTCGCCAGCACCACCAGCGCTGTGATGCCCACCACTGTCCAGGCGATCCGCGACCGGGACACGCTTCGCGCGGCGACGCCGATGGCGCAGCCGAGATCGCGCAGCGTTTCGGTGATTTTGCTGGTGGCGGAACCCGTCACGGCTTCCTAGGGTACGGGTCGCGGGTGAATAAGGCGTTGCCCGACGCTGGCGTTTCATCGGCAATCGTGACCGCCCGGCGCACCTGGCGGTTTTTAGCGACGAGCGGTCATCAATTAGCCTCAATAGCTAAGTGGTATCCCCAGAGCTGTAGCCCAAATGCTGGGAAAAGGGAGCAATCGGTGTCCATTGATGTACCCGAGCTCGCCGACCTAGAACAGGTTCGCGGGCGTTGGCGCAGTGCGGTCGCCGGTGTGCTGGCTAAAAGCACCCGGAAGGACCCCGAGCAGTTGGGGGACGCGCCCGAGCGGCTGCTGGAAACCCCGACGTATGACGGGATCGCGATCCGCGCGCTCTACACCGCGCTCGACGAATTGCCGGAACCGCCGCTGCCGGGCGAGTGGCCCTTTGTGCGCGGCGGCGACGCGCTGCGCGACGTCAAGTCCGGCTGGAAGGTCGCCGAGGCGTTCCCCGCGACGCCGGTGCCCGGTGTGGCGGCAAAGGACGTCAACTCCGCGGTGCTCGACGCGCTCGGCAACGGGGCCGGCGCCGTGGTGCTGCGGATCGGGGAGTCGGGCGTGGCGCCCGACCAGCTGGGCGAGGTGCTCGAGGGCGTCTACCTGAGCATGGCGCCGCTGATCCTCGAGGCCGGCGCCGACTACGTGGCGGCCGGCGACGTGGCGCTGGCGCTGGCGGACGCGGTCGAACCCGACCAGCGCGCCACCCTGTCGATCGACCTGGGCGGTGACCCGCTGAGCGTGGCGCTCAGCGAGCGGCCCGCGCCGAAGATCGAGGACGTGGTCGCGGTGGCCAAGCGGGCCGCCGATCACACCGGGGTGCGCGCGATCACCGTCGACGGGCCCGCCTTTCACAACCTCGGCGCGAACGCGACGTGGGAGGTCGCCGCGAGTGTGGCGGCCGCGGTGAGTTACCTACGGGTGCTCACCGAATCGGGGCTGACGATCGGCCAGGCGTTGCGGCAGATCAGCTTCCGGTTCGCCGCCGACGACGACCAGTTCATCACGATCGCCAAGTTCCGCGCCGCCCGCAACCTGTGGGCGCGCGTCGCCGAAGTCGTCGGCGAGCCGGACGCCGGCGCGGCGGTCGTCCACGCCGAGACGTCGCTGCCGATGATGACCCAGCGCGACCCGTGGGTGAACATGCTGCGCTGCACCCTGGCCGCCTTTGGTGCCGGCGTCGGTGGCGCCGACTCCCTGCTGGTGTTCCCGTTCGATGTGGCCATCGACGGCGGATTCCCGGACGTGGCAACGAGTTTCGCCCGCCGCATCGCGCGCAACACGCAGCTGCTGCTGCTCGAAGAGTCACATGTGGGCCGGGTGCTGGACCCGGCCGGTGGCTCCTGGTTCGTAGAGGACCTCACCCGCCGCCTGGCCGAGCAGGCCTGGGAGCATTTCCAGGCCATCGAGGCCCACGGCGGATTCACGCAAGCCCGCGATTTCATCGCCGGTCAGATCGCCGAGGTCGCCGCTCGCCGCAGCGACGACATCGCGCACCGCCGGACGGCCATCACCGGCGTCAACGAATTCCCCAACCTCACCGAACCGCCTTTGCCGCAAAGCGATTCGACGTATTCGCCGCTCGCCGCCGGGAAGCTGGTGCGTTACGCCGCGGAGTTCGAGGCGTTGCGGGATCGCTCGGACGCGTACCTGGCCCGCACCGGATCGCGCCCGCAGGTGCTGTTGCTGCCGCTGGGTCCGCTGGCCGAGAACAACATCCGCGCGACGTTCGCCTCGAACCTGCTGGCTTCCGGCGGTATCGAGGCGATCAACCCGGGAACGGTCGACGCCGACGGTGTCGGCTCGGCGGTGACCGATGCCGGGTCGCCGACGGTGGCGGTCATCTGCGGCACCGACAAGCGCTACCAGGCCGAGGCCTCGGGCGTCGTGCGGGCGGCGCGGGACGCCGGCATCGCGCGCGTCTATCTGGCCGGGCCCGACAAGGCCGTGGCCGACGCCGAGCACCAACCGGACCAATTCCTGACCGCGAAAATCAATGCGGTGCAAACTCTGTCGGATCTGCTCACAAGGCTGGGGGCGTAGTTACGATGACGACCACTGCACCTGCTGTCGGCAGCTTCGCCGACGTGCCGCTGCACAGCGAGCGGGCGATCGCACCGGCGACCGAAGCCGCCGTGAAAGAACACGTGGCCGCGGCGGCGGCCGCGCATCTGTACACACCCGACCAACTGCAATGGCAGACACCGGAAGACATCGACGTCAAACCGGTCTACATCGGCGCCGACCGCGCCGCCGTGGAGGCCGACGGGTATCCGCTGCACAGTTTTCCCGGCGAGCCGCCGTTCGTGCGCGGGCCCTATCCGACGATGTATGTCAACCAGCCGTGGACGATTCGGCAGTATGCCGGCTTCTCCACCGCCGCGGAGTCCAACGCGTTCTACCGGCGCAACCTGGCCGCCGGCCAGAAGGGCTTGTCGGTGGCCTTCGACCTGGCCACCCACCGCGGGTACGACTCCGACCATCCGCGCGTGCAGGGTGACGTCGGAATGGCCGGTGTGGCAATCGATTCCATCCTCGACATGCGCCAGCTGTTCGACGGCATCGACCTGTCGACGGTGTCGGTGTCGATGACCATGAACGGCGCGGTGCTGCCGATCCTGGCGCTGTATGTGGTGGCCGCCGAGGAGCAGGGGGTGCCGCCGGAGAAGCTGGCCGGCACCATCCAGAACGACATCCTCAAAGAGTTCATGGTGCGCAACACCTACATCTATCCGCCCAAGCCGTCGATGCGCATCATCTCCGACATCTTCGCCTACACCAGCGCGAAGATGCCGAAGTTCAACTCCATCTCGATCTCCGGCTACCACATCCAGGAGGCCGGTGCCACAGCCGATTTGGAGCTGGCCTACACGCTGGCCGACGGGGTCGACTACATCAAGGCCGGCCTGGACGCCGAGCTGGACATCGACAAGTTCGCGCCCCGGCTGTCCTTCTTCTGGGGCATCGGGATGAACTTCTTCATGGAGGTCGCCAAGCTGCGGGCGGGCCGGCTTTTGTGGAGCGAGCTGGTGTCCCAGTTCAACCCGAAGAACGCCAAATCGCTGTCGCTGCGCACACATTCGCAGACCTCCGGCTGGTCGCTGACCGCGCAGGACGCCTTCAACAACGTCGCCCGCACCTGCATCGAGGCGATGGCCGCCACGCAGGGTCACACCCAGTCGCTGCACACCAACGCGCTCGACGAGGCGCTGGCGCTGCCCACCGACTTCTCGGCCCGCATCGCCCGCAACACCCAGCTGGTGCTGCAGCAGGAGTCGGGCACCACGCGGCCCATCGACCCGTGGGCGGGCTCGTACTACCTCGAATGGCTGACGCATCAACTCGCGCAGAAGGCCCGCGCCCACATCGCCGAGGTCACCGAGCACGGCGGCATGGCCCAGGCCATCAGCGACGGCATCCCCAAGCTGCGCATCGAGGAGGCGGCCGCGCGCACCCAGGCCCGCATCGACTCCGGCATCCAGCCGGTGATCGGGGTCAACAAGTACCAGGTCGAAGAGGACCAGGAGGTCGAGGTCCTCAAGGTCGAGAACAGCCGGGTGCGGGCCGAGCAACTGGCCAAATTGCAAGAGCTGCGGGCGAATCGGGACCAGAGGGCCGTCGACGCGGCGCTCGCGGAACTGTCGCGCGCCGCGGCCGCCCATTCCGGCGCAGCCGGTAAGGGGGACCGAGACGGGTTGGGCAACAACCTGCTGGCGCTGGCCATCGACGCGGCCCGGCACAAGGCCACTGTCGGCGAGATCTCCGACGCGCTGGAGAAGGTGTATGGCCGCCACCAGGCGGAGATCCGTACTATCGCCGGGGTCTACCGCGACGAAGCTGGAAAGGCCACGAACATGGCAACCGCGACCGAACTCGTCGAGAAGTTCGCGGAAGCCGACGGTCGCCGCCCCAGGATCCTGGTGGCCAAGATGGGCCAGGACGGCCACGACCGCGGCCAGAAGGTGATCGCGACGGCGTTCGCGGACATCGGATTCGACGTCGACGTCGGATCTTTGTTCTCCACGCCCGAGGAGGTGGCCCGCCAGGCCGCCGACAACGACGTGCACGTGGTCGGGGTGTCCTCGCTGGCGGCCGGTCACCTGACGCTGGTGCCCGCGCTGCGCGAGGCGATGGCCGAGGTGGGGCGGCCCGACATCATGATCGTGGTGGGCGGCGTCATCCCGCCGGGTGACTTCGACGAGCTCTACGAGGCCGGGGCCGCCGCCATCTTCCCGCCCGGGACGGTGATCGCCGACGCCGCAATCGGCTTGCTGCACAAGCTCGCCGAGCGGCTGGGTTACGACATCGGCCAGTGACCGCAATTTCTGCCGCTCACGTAACGCTTCGGCGAAGAATGGCACCGATTTTCGCCTTGGCGTTACAGGCGGCGGCCCAATGAGCGCGCGGACGGCGAAGCAACTGGCCGAGGCGGTCCGCAACGGCGACCGCGCGGCCTTGCCGCGGGCCATCACGCTGCTGGAGTCCACCCGCGCCGACCACCGCGAAAAGGCGCAGCAGCTGCTGCTGGAGCTGACGCCGGACTCGGGCAACGCCTATCGCGTCGGCATCACCGGGATCCCCGGGGTGGGCAAGTCCACCAGCATCGAGGCGCTCGGCATGCACCTGATCGAGCTGGGCCACCGGGTGGCGGTGCTGGCCGTCGATCCGTCATCGACGCGGACCGGCGGCTCGATCCTGGGCGACAAGACCCGGATGGCGCGCCTGGCAATGCATCCGGATGCATACATTCGGCCCTCGCCCACCTCGGGCACCCTGGGTGGGGTGGCCAAGGCCACCCGCGAAACGGCGGTGCTGCTCGAGGCCGCCGGCTACGACGTGATCCTGATCGAGACCGTCGGGGTCGGTCAGTCCGAGGTGACGGTGGCCAACATGGTCGACACCTTCGTGCTGCTGACCCTGGCGCGTGGGGGCGACCAGCTGCAGGGCATCAAGAAGGGTGTGCTGGAGCTGGCCGACATCGTCGTGGTGAACAAGGCCGACGGCGATCACCTCGCCGAGGCCCGGTCGGCGGCGCGCGAGCTGTCCGGGGCGATCAGGCTGATCCACCCGCGTGAAACGCTCTGGCGGCCGCCCGTTCTCACGATGAGCGCAGCCGAGGGGACCGGCCTCGAGGAACTGTGGGACACCATCGAACGGCATCGCCAGGTGCTCAGCGAGGCGGGGGAGTTCGAGGCGCGCCGCCGGGAGCAGCTGGTCGACTGGACCTGGCAGATGGTGCGCGACACGGTGCTGGACCGGTTGTTGTCCAGCCCGGCGGTGCGCAAGATCCGCGCCGACGTGGAGCGCAAGGTCAAGGCGGGGGAGCTGACTCCCGCGCTGGCCGCCCAGCAAATATTGACGGCCGCGTCGGGCTAACGGATAGGTAAATAATCTAGATTTCGCTCCTACCGGTTGTGTAATGGAAGTAAATTCAAAGTTGTGACGGTGGATACCCGAGTCGATCGCCGCGCGGTCCGTGTCCACGATGACCTTGACGCAGGTCATCGTGTGTCCGGCGCGGCGGACTCACACTTCGGTTGCGTCGTTCGTAGTTTCGCCAGCATGTTCCCCGCGCGCCGGTTCGGTGGCGGGGCGCTGGCCGTCTATGTCGACGGCCAGCCCGTCGTGGACGTCTGGACGGGGTGGGCCGACCGGGCCGGGCAGCGGCCGTGGACGGAGAACACCGCCCCGATGGTTTTCTCGGCGACCAAGGGGATGGCCGCCACCGTCATCCACCGGCTCGCCGACCGGGGGCTGATCGACTACGACGCGCCCGTTGCCGAGTACTGGCCCCAGTTCGCGGCCAACGGCAAGGCCGACATGACCGTGCGCCAGGTGATGCGACACCAGGCCGGCCTGTCCGGCCTGCGCGGCGCCACCCAGGAAGAACTGCTCGATCACGTCGTGATGGAGGAGAAGCTGGCCGCGGCGGCGCCCGGACGGCTGCTGGGCAAATCGGCGTACCACGCGCTGACCTTCGGCTGGCTGATGTCCGGCCTGGGCCGGGCCGTGACCGGCAAGGGCATGGCCACGCTGATCCGCGAGGAGCTCGCCGAGCCGTTGGGCACCGACGGGCTGCACCTCGGCCGCCCGCCGGCCCAGGCGCCGACGCGGGTCGCCGAGATCATCTGCCCGCAAAACGTGATCGGGAACCCCGTCGTCAGCTACGTGACGCGCAAGGTGGCCAACGAGATGTCCGGGGCGTACCGGTCGATGTACTTCAAGGGTCTGATCGCCGCCGTTCAGGGCGACGCCCCCTTGCTGGACGCGGAGATCCCGGCGGCCAACGGCGTAGCGACGGCGCGCGGGCTGGCCCGGATGTATGGCGCCATCGCCAATGGCGGCGAGGTGGACGGCATCCGCTTCCTGTCCCGTCAGCTGGTCGCGGGCCTGACCGGGGAGCGGAGCCTGCGGCCGGACCGAAACCTGTACGTGCCGTTGGCTTTCCACTTGGGATATCACAGTTTGCCGATCGGCAGTGTGATGCCCGGCTTCGGTCACGTCGGGATGGGTGGCTCGCTCGGATGGGCCGACCCCGCCTCGGGAGTGGCGTTCTCGCTGGTGCACAACCGGCTGCTGACACCCCTGGTGATGACCGATCACGCGGCGTTCGTCGGGATCTATGCGTTGATCCGCCGGGCGGCGGAGAAGGTGCGCAAGCACGGCTTCCGCCCGGTCACCGAGTTCGGTGCGCCGTTCGCCGAGCCGGGAGCCGTCGCCGGCTGACGGTCCAACGACGCCGAGAGGCGCTGAAAGAGTCTGGCCGCACCCGCACGGGTGAATTGCGAGCGCTGTACTCTGTGCGGGTGTTTGCCCCGTCCATTTCCGTGCATTCCGCGGTGTCGCCGGAATGCCGGTCAGTGATCTGCGCTCTGGGGGCGCGCTGATGGCCGGACGGCGATATTCGCAGCCAGGAAAGCGGCAAACTCAGGTCGCCTGGTCGAACGCATCGGAATCGAAACCCGTATATGAGTACGAACCCGAAAGTTCCCGGCCCCCACACGACGACCCGCGGCCGGCCAAAGCGGCCCCGGGCGGCTAGCCCCAGACTCGCGCAGGTATTCGACGCACGCAACAACGCACTGAACGCTTGGCGATTGGTGCTGGCGTCGGGCGTCATCCTCCAACACTCATGGCCGCTGACCGGCCGCAAATTGCCCGCACTGGGCGAGCAGCTGCTCACCCAGGTGTGGGTCGACGGGTTTTTCGTCGTCTCGGGATTCCTCATCACCTCCAGCTGGGTCCGCAACCCGCGCCTCCGCGAATACTTCGTCGCCAGAATCCTGCGTATCTTCCCTGGACTGTGGGTCTGCCTGGCGGTGGTGGCCTTCGTCGCCGCCCCGATCGGGGTCGCGATCCAAGGGGGTTCGGCCGCCAGGTTGCTGCTCTCACCCGCACCGATCACTTACTGGCTGAACAACGCGGTATTGAACGTCTATCACGCCGGCATCGACGGAACGCCCAAAAATGTCCCGTTCCCGGGGGTTTGGGACGGGGTGCTATGGACCCTCATCTTCGAGATGTTCTGCTACATCGCCGTTGCCGTCGCCGGCGTGGCCGGCCTGTTCAATCGTCGGTGGCCCGCGCCGGTGGTGTTCGCATTCTTCCTGGTGGCCGCGGTGCTCGTGTCATATCCCGTTGCGGCGGTGCCGACGCTTTTCCAGATGATCACGCGTTTCGCGCTCGTGTTCGCGGCGGGCGCGGTGCTGCATGAGTTTCGGGACGTGATTCCCGCTCGATGGTCACTGGTGGCCGTGAGCGCCGCCATCGTCGTGGTGGCCGGCGTGCTGGTGCCCAACTATCGGATACTCGCCGCGCTTCCGCTGGCCTACGCCGTCGTCGTCTCCGGCGCGCTGATCCACAACAGGCGCTTGCGGTTACGCACCGACCTCTCTTACGGCGTGTACATCTACGCGTGGCCCGTGCAGCAGCTGCTGGTCATCTGCGGCCTGGCCTTCCTGCCCCCGCTGGCGTTCGCGGTGGTCGCCGGAGTGGCCACGCTGCCGTTAGCCGCGCTCAGCTGGTTCCTGGTCGAGAAGCGCGCGCTGTCCCTCAAATCCCGCTTCAAGCGCCGAACGCGTGGATGGGTTGGCGCACCACCGCCCGCGGACGCCGTTCCGGCCGAATAAGTCGCGGGAAGCCGTGATGATTCGGCGGTTGTGCAAATAATGCACAACACTCGCACGATTTAAGGCGGCGGCGTAGTGCTCGGAAACGGGTAATTGAACATCGCCCGAGAAATTGCAAAGTCATGCATAATTACCCGAGATCCGGGGGCCCGCCAGACGCGAACTGAAAGGTATGGGTTCCGCGATGACGCCTGCCCGGACGAGTCAATCCGCCGAATGCGCCGTCGATCTTCCGGCGCGTTCCTCCCAACCGGGCACCACGGTTCGCCCCGTCGCGCTGTTCGTCCTCGGCATGGCGCGATCGGGGACGTCGGCGTTGACCCGGGTGCTGTCGCTGTGCGGAAGCACCCTGCCGGCCGGCATGTGCGGTGCCGACGGCAACAACCCGCGCGGCTATTGGGAGCCACGCGCGGCCATCATGCTCAACGAGACGATCCTGCGCCGCCACGCCAGCAACTGGTACGACCCAACCCTGCGCCTGCAGGAGGAGTACGCGTTCGGCGCCGAGGAGAAGAGCGCCTGTGTCGCCGAGATCGCCGCCTACCTCGGCACGCTGCCGGCGGCGCCGCTGGTGGTGATCAAGGAGCCGAGGATCACGGCGCTCTCCGGACTCTGGTTCGAGGCGGCGCGCCAGGTCGGCTTCGACGTCGCCGCGGTGATCGCGGTGCGCCACCCACAAGAGGTCGTGGCCTCGGCGGCAAAGTATGTCCAAACTTCCGCCGAACTCTCCAGCGCCCTATGGCTCAAATACAATCTGCTGGCCGAACGGCACACCCGCGGGATGCCGCGCGTGTTCGTCGACTACGCCAACCTCCTCGACGACTGGCATCGCGAGATGAAACGGATTGCCACCACGCTCGAAATCGATCTGGACACCGCCGAAGAGAGTGCGATCGAGGAGTTCCTGACGCCCGATCTTCGCCGCCAGCGATACTGCGGCCCGGTGGCCGACCATTTTGGCACCGACTGGATCTCCGCGGTCTATGCAGCGTTGCGCGCGGCCGCTCAGGACGACCCTTTGCATGTCTCGACGCTGGACCGGGTTTTCGAGTCGTATCAGGCCAGTGAGCGTGATTTCCGCATGGCCTTCACCGAATTCCACACCCGGACGCACAGCGTGGTTCGCCGGCTGTTCAGGCCGTTCATCGTCAAGCGGATCCTCGAGCTCGGCGCGATGCTGCATCGGCGCCGGGGCGCCTGGGCTTAGCGTCGTGGCGGTCAGCGTCTTGACGAACACGTCGGTCTCGGCGCGGTTCGCCCCCCGCGGCCGAGATCGTTTGTTAAAGTAACCATGCTGTGTGCGCGGGAGTGGCCGCTGATCTGTCGACACGGCCGCGAGCGCCTGCCGACTTGGCTTACCGGGATGGACGTTCGAGATTGAAGCCACTTTAGAAGGCCGTCGATGCAATTCGTCCGCGCGTCATCCAAACATCAAGTAAGCGACACGGATTCGTAAAAATGGTGTCCTGATCCGTCGGGCCGGGTTATAGTCCTTAGCGGGCGCAATGATCCGATGTAATTGACCCCGGGGGGCGAAGTTGACGGTCGCAAGGCAGACCTGACTCCGCATGCGGGAGCTCGGTAAATAATCTTCCCTTTTGTCAAACATGTTGTGAGGCCTGGAATTCAGGCTTCCGGTAATCGGTGCGCGCCGTCGGTCGGCCCGGCATCGAATCGGAAAGGCATGAATTACAAGAGAATCCGGAAGTCGGCCAGGACGAGTGAAAGGTTTTCGATTCGCGATGAGATTGCCCCGGACGAGCAGGCCAGCCGAGAACGCCGCCGATTTCTCCGGCAATACCCGTCCGGTCGTTCTGTTCGTCCTAGGGCCGCAACGGTCCGGAACCTCGGCGCTTACCCGGGTGCTGTCGTTGTGCGGTGGCACGCTGCCGGCGGCGATGCTGGGTGCCGACGCGAACAATCCGCTCGGCTACTGGGAGCCGCGGGCGGCCATCTCGCTCAACGAAACAATCCTGCGCCGTCTCGGGACCAATTGGTACGACCCGTCATTGCGCTTCCTGGACGACGACGCCGTGGCCCGCGACGAGAACAAGGCCTGCGTCGAGAAGATCGCCGCCTATCTGTCCACCCTGCCCGCGGCCCCGCTGGTGGTGATCAAGGAACCCCGGATCACCACGCTCTCCGACCTGTGGTTCGAGGCGGCGCGTCAGGCGGGATTCGACGTCGCGTCGGTGATCGCGGTACGTCACCCGCAGGAGGTCATCTCGTCGATCGTCAAGTCCTGGCACGTCTCTCCCGCGCTCGCGAGTGCCCTGTGGCTGAAATGCAACATCCTCGCCGAGCGAAACACTCGCGGCGTGCCACGCGTATTCGTCGACTATGCGAATCTTCTCGATGACTGGCGCCGGGAGATGAAGCGCATTTCCACCGAGCTGCCGGTCGAATTGCACACCCAGGACGAGGCCGCGATCGAACAGTTCATCACCCCCGGTCTGCATCGCCAGCGGCACCGCGG
>NZ_LZKY01000348.1:0-19567 GCF_001673055.1 Mycobacterium sp. 1245801.1 | reverse complement strand
ATCGAGCGCGGTGCGCGACGGCGGCGTATCCACGACCACCAAATCCCAGCGATCCTCGGCCAGCAACTGGCCCAGCTTCTCCATCGCCATGTACTCCTGCGTGCCGGCAAGCGAACTGGCGACGGTCTGATAAAACTGGTTGTCCAGAATCGCCTGCGCGCGACCGGGTCCCGAGTACTGGACCACCATCTCGTCGAAGGTACGGCGCATGTCGAGCATCATCGCGTGCAGCTCGCCGGGAACCTCCGCCGCCAGCGGGACGCGTTGCGGCGTGTTGCCGAGGTCGCTGACCCCCAGCGCCTGGGCCAGTTGCTGGCCGAGGATCGCTGGGATTTGGTGGTCGTGGATACGCCGCCGTCGCGCAACGCCCTGGACTTCCTGGACGCGCCCAAGCGACTGGGCAGCTTCATGGACAGCCGGCTGTGGCGGCTGCTGCTGGCGCCGGGCCGCGGCATCGGGCGGTTGGTCACCGGCGCAATGGGTTTGGCGATGAAGGCGATGTCGACGATCCTGGGTTCACAGATGCTCGGCGACGCCGCGGCGTTCGTGCAGTCGCTGGACGCCACGTTCGGCGGCTTCCGCGAGAAGGCCGATCGCACCTACGCGCTGCTGAAGCGGCGCGGGACGCAGTTCGTCGTGGTGTCGGCGGCCGAGCCCGACGCACTGCGCGAGGCGGCGTTCTTTGTCGACCGCCTGTCGCAGGAAGGGATGCCGCTCGCCGGGCTGGTGTTGAACCGCACCCATCCGCCGTTGTGCTCGCTGCCGGCCGAGCGGGCGATCGATGGCAGCGAAATGCTGGACCAGGACGGCGATTCCGAGTCCGCGTCGCTAGCGTCGGCGGTGTTGAAGATTCACGCCGACCGTGCGCAGACCGCCAAGCGAGAGATCAGGCTGCTGTCGCGGTTCACCGGGGCCAACCCGCACGTGCCGGTGATCGGGGTTCCGTCGCTGCCGTTCGATGTTTCGGATTTGGAGGCGCTGCGAGCGCTCGCCGATCAGATCACTTCGGTCGGTGACGATGCGGGCCGGGCAACGGCCCGCTGAGGAACCGGCCAATCCGAACTACGTCGGTGACGATGCGGGCCGGGCAACGGCCCGCTGAGGAACCGACCAATCAGAACTACGTCGGTGACGATGCGGGCCGGGCAACGGCCCGCTGAGGAACCGGCCCGCTGAGGATCCGGCCGGAGCCCGTCGTAACAGAAACGTAATGACGAATGGCGGGACGTCGGCCCTGCCCGCGCCGATCGACCGACGGCCCGTCGGGCCGGTGGAGATCAGCCGACGCTGCGGGTCCGCCTCTTGTCGAAGAAGTCCGCCCAGGAAACCACCTCGGGGTGCTGCTTGAGCAGGGCGCGGCGCTGCCGCTCGGTCATGCCGCCCCAGACCCCGAACTCGACCTTGTTGTCCAGCGCGTCTGCCCCGCATTCCTGCATGACCGGGCAATGACGGCAGATCACGGCCGCTTTACGCTGGGCCGCTCCGCGGACAAACAGTTCGTCGGGATCGGTGGTCCGGCAGAGCGCCTTCGAGACCCAAGCGATCCGTTCTTCGGCATCGACACTGCGGAGTACCCCTTGTGCGGCTGCAATGTTTGTCCTACGCGCCGCCGGCCGTATTGGTGACACGAACTGTTCCCTTTCCCTACCGGCCGCCCGTCACGGCCGCCCTCCTCGGGTGCAGATCCTGACCTAGCGATCTACGCCACACTATGTACGTCGGTGTTACCTGAATCTCACCGTGTGTCTAAGTTAGGTGGTCAGGTGCCAATTGCGCAACAGTCCGATAACGCTTTTTTTGGGACGGGCGTGCCGTCTCGTACCAAACGATAGGCGAAGAAGTGATCTTGCACACTCTGTTGCACGTCTGACCTGTGACGCAACTGCAAATTCAGACCCGCCGCCACCGGTCTCAAGATGACGCAAATTTTGGAAGAACGTGCAGCGTGGCGGCGTGACTGGGGGCCGCTACTGTAGTAGCCATGTCAGACCGCCCCCCGGCCGCGCTCACGATCCTCAAGCTTGCGGGGCTTTGTTTGTTGGCCAGCGTCGTCGCCACCGCTCTGCTGTTCCCGTTCGCCGGCGGAATAGGACTGGTGTCCAATCGCGCCTCGGAAGTGGTGGCCAACGGCTCGGCCCAGCTGCTCGAGGGCGAGGTGCCCGCCGTGTCGACGATGGTCGACGCCAAGGGCAACACCATCGCCTGGCTGTATTCGCAGCGCCGGTTCGAGGTGCCCAGCGACAAGATCGCCAACACGATGAAGCTGGCCATCGTCTCCATCGAGGACAAGCGGTTCGCCGACCACAACGGCGTGGACTGGAAAGGCACCCTGACCGGCCTGGCCGGCTACGCCCGCGGCGACGTGGACACCCGGGGTGGCTCGACCATCGAGCAGCAGTACATCAAGAACTACCAACTGCTCGTCACGGCGAAAACCGACGCGGAGAAGCGCGCGGCGGTGGAGACCACCCCGGCCCGCAAGCTGCGCGAGATCCGCATGGCGTTGACGCTGGACAAAACCTTCACCAAGCCCGAGATCCTGACCCGCTATCTGAACCTGGTGTCGTTCGGCAACGGCTCGTTCGGCGTGCAGGACGCAGCCCAGACCTACTTCGGCATCAACGCGTCCGACCTGAACTGGCAGCAGGCGGCGCTGCTGGCGGGCATGGTGCAGTCGACCAGCGCGCTCAACCCGTACATCAACCCAGAAGGCGCGCTGGCACGGCGAAACCTGGTGCTGGACACCATGATTCAGAACATTCCGCAGGAGGAGGAAGCACTGCGCGCCGCCAAGGCCGCGCCGTTGGGCATCCTGCCGCAGCCCAACGAGCTGCCCCGCGGCTGCATCGCTGCGGGCGACCGCGCCTTCTTCTGCGACTACGTCCAGGAGTACCTGTCGCGGGCCGGGATCAGTAAGGAACAGGTGGCCCGGGGCGGCTACCTCATCAAGACGACGCTGGACCCGGATGTGCAGATCCCGGTCAAGGCGGCCATCGACAAATTCGCCAGCCCGACCCTGCCGGGGATATCGAGCGTGATGAGCGTGATCCAGCCCGGCAAGACGTCGCACAAGGTGATGGCCATGGCCAGCAACCGCACCTACGGCCTCGACGTCGACGCCGGCCAGACCATGCGCCCGCAGCCGTTCTCGCTGGTCGGTGACGGCGCGGGATCCGTCTTCAAGATCTTCACCACGGCCGCGGCCCTGGACATGGGCATGGGCATCAACGCCACCCTCGAGGTGCCGGGCCGGTTCCAGGCGAAGGGCATGGGTAGCGGCGGGGCGAAGGGCTGCCCCAAGGACAACTGGTGCGTGGTCAACGCCGGTAACTACCGCGGGTCGATGAACGTCACCGACGCGTTGGCCACCTCGCCCAACACCGCCTTCGCCAAGCTGATCCAGCAGGTCGGTGTGACGCGCACGGTGGACATGGCCATCAAGCTGGGGCTGCGGTCCTACGCCGACCCCGGCACGGCCCGCGACTACAACCCCGACAGCAACGAGAGCCTGGCCGACTTCGTCAAGCGGCAGAACATCGGCTCGTTCACGCTGGGCCCCATCGAGGTGAACGCGCTGGAGCTGTCCAACGTCGCGGCCACCCTGGCCTCGGGCGGCACCTGGTGCCCGCCCAACCCGATCGACAAGCTGGTCGACCGCAAGGGCAACGAGGTCGCCGTCACCACCGAGACCTGCGACCAGGTGGTGCCCGACGGTCTGGCGAACACGCTGGCCAACGCGATGAGCAAGGACGCCCTGGGCGGCGGCACGGCGGCCGGTTCGGCGAGCGCGGCGGGCTGGGACCTGCCGGTGTCCGGGAAGACGGGCACCACCGAGGCGCACCGCTCGTCGGGCTTCGTGGGCTTCACCAACCACTACGCGGCGGCCAACTACATCTACGACGACTCGACGAACCCCACCGATCTGTGCTCCGCCCCGCTGCGCCACTGCGCCGAGGGCGACCTGTACGGCGGTAACGAGCCGGCCCGCACCTGGTTCACCGCGATGAAGCCGATCGCCACCAATTTCGGACCCGTGCAGTTGCCGCCCACCGATCCCCGCTACGTCGACGGGTCGCCCGGGTCACGGGTGCCCAGCGTCGCCGGCCTGGATATCGACGCGGCACGCCAACGCATCAAGGAGGCCGGCTTCCAGGTCTCCGACCAGAACAACTTCGTCAACAGCAGCGCGAAGCAGGGCGAAGTGGTCGGCACGACGCCGAGCGGCGCGACGATCCCGGGCTCGATCATCACCATTCAGGTCAGCAACGGCATCCCGCCGGCCCCGCCGCCGCCACCGGAAGGTGCACCGCCGCCGGTCGGTTCGCAGGTCGTCGAGATCCCGGGCCTGCCGCCGATCACCATTCCGCTGCTGGCGCCGCCACCACCGGCACCCGGCCAGCCGCCGCCGCCATAAGCGTCGTGACGTCAAGAGATACGCTGTCAGTCCCCGACCGGCAGTAGGCTGCCAGCATGGCTGATGCTCAAGTCCCGATTGCCCGGCTCCTCCCCGGGCCGCCTCGCGGCCCGCATCGTCGCCGAGCCGTGCCCGTCCTGATGCGTGCCGGCGCCGCCACCCTTGCTTCGAGCGTCGCCGGCCTCGGCTATGCCGCGGTCATCGAGCGCAACGCGTTCGTCCTGCGCGAGATCACCATGCCCGTGCTGTCCCCCGGCTCGACTCCGCTGCGGGTGCTGCATATCAGTGACCTTCACATGACGCCCGGGCAGCGCCGCAAACAGGCGTGGCTGCGCGAGCTGGCCGGCTGGGAACCGGACCTGGTGGTCAACACCGGCGACAACCTGGCCCACCCCAGGGCGGTGCCGTCGGTCATCCAGGCCCTGGGTGACCTGCTCTCTCGCCCGGGTGTCTTCGTGTTCGGCAGCAACGACTACTTCGCGCCGAAGCTGAAGAATCCGCTGAACTACGTGACCAATCCGTCGCACCGGGTCCGCGGTGAACCGCTGCCCTGGCAGGACCTGCGGGCGGCGTTCACCGAGCGCGGCTGGCTCGATCTCACCCACACCCGCCGCGAGTTCGAAGTCGCCGGCCTGCACGTCGCGGCCGCGGGCGTGGACGACCCGCACCTGGACCGGGACCGCTACGAAACCATCGCCGGCCCGGCCAGCCCGGCGGCGAATCTGCGGCTGGGACTGACCCATTCGCCCGAGCCCAGGGTGCTGGACCGGTTCGCCGCCGACGGCTATCAGCTGGTGATGGCCGGGCACACGCACGGCGGCCAGGTGTGCCTGCCGTTCTACGGCGCGCTGGTGACCAACTGCGGCCTGGACCGCTCGCGCGCCAAGGGACCGTCGCGCTGGGGCGCGAACATGCAGTTGCATGTGTCCGCCGGCATGGGGACCTCGCCGTTCGCGCCGGTGCGATTCTGCTGCCGCCCGGAGGCGACCCTGCTGACGTTGATCGCCACCCCGATGGGCGACCGCGACGCGGCCAGCGACCTGAGCCGTTCGCAGCCAACAGCATCGGTGCGTTGACCGGCGAGACCCGGATCGCGGTCCGCAGCCGCTCGCGTTGCTGGACCGACAATGCGATCCGGCTGATCCAGGCCGACGCCCGGCGCAGCGCCGACACCCATCTGCTTCGCTATCCGCTGCCGTCGGCGTGGAGCATGGGCGGTCCCGGCGCCCAGGTCGCGCTGTACCTCAAAGACGAGACCACGCACATCACCGGCAGCCTCAAGCACCGGCTGGCCCGCTCGTTGTTCCTCTACGCGCTGTGCAACGGCTGGATCGACGAGGGCACCACCGTGGTCGAGGCGTCGTCGGGTTCGACGGCGGTGTCCGAGGCCTATTTCGCCGCCCTGCTGGGGCTGCCGTTCGTCGCCGTGATGCCGGCGGCGACGAGCACGTCGAAGGTGGCGCTGATCGAAGCCCACGGCGGCCGTTGCCATTTCGTGCAGAGCGCCAGCGAGGTCTACGCCGAGGCCCAGCGGATCGCCCACGAGACCGGTGGGCACTACTTGGACCAGTTCACCAACGCCGAACGCGCCACCGACTGGCGGGGCAACAACAACATCGCCGAGTCGATCTTCGAGCAGATGCGCGAGGAGGAGCACCCCGTCCCGGAGTGGATCGTGGTCGGGGCGGGCACCGGCGGAACCAGCGCCACGATCGGGCGCTACATCCGGTACCGGCGCCACGCCACTCGGTTGTGCGTCGTCGACCCGGAGAACTCCGCGTTCTTCCCCGCCTATGCCGAAGACCAGAACGACCTGAACGACCTGGTGCTGCCCGGCTCGTCGCGCATCGAGGGCATCGGCCGGCCGCGGGTGGAGCCGTCGTTTCTGCCCGGCGTGGTCGACCGGATGGTGGCCGTCCCGGACGCGGCGTCAATCGCGGCCGCGCGGCACGTCAGCGCCGTGTTGGGGCGCCGGGTGGGGCCGTCGACGGGGACCAACCTGTGGGGTGCGTTCGGCCTGCTCGCCGAGATGGTCGCCGAGGGCCGCAGCGGTTCGGTCGTCACGCTGCTCGCCGACAGCGGCGATCGCTACCGCGACACCTATTTCAGTGACGAGTGGGTGCGGGCGCAGGGATTGGATCCGACCGGCCCGGCCGAGGCGCTGGTCGAGTTCGAGCGATCGTGCACCTGGACGTGACCTCGCGCACCGCGGTTTGGCCAGCCGACGGCCCGGTGCGATAGGCTGTCGGAGCTTCAAGCGGGGTGTGGCGCAGCTTGGTAGCGCGCTTCGTTCGGGACGAAGAGGCCGTGGGTTCAAATCCCGCCACCCCGACCAGTTGGACATCCGTCGCTCGTCAGCCGCGGCGGAGGGTCGCGACCGGCGTCTGGCCCCCGTCAACCGGGGTCCGTCCAGAGTCGGTATCGGGCGCAATCGGCGGAAACCCGGCCGATATAATGGATCTCACCGTCATGCTAAGCAGACAGCATCGACTTTCGTCGCCGTCATAGCTAATCAGTGATCGCCTCGCGAGACCGCAGGCTGCAGAAAACGGCGCGGAATTGCCTGTAACCGGTCTCGAAGCATGAGGGCGACATTCAGTGACCAATTTTGACGATCTGACCCTGTTCACCGACGTTCTGCGCGCCATCTATTCGGCGGACGCGTCTGACTTCCCCCAGGTGCTCGACGACCTGACCAGCGCGGCCGCGCGCTGGGTGCCGGGGGCTCAGGAAGCGGGGATCACCGTCACCAGCCGGCAGAACGAGATCAGCACCCCGTCGGTCACCCACGACAGCGCCCGCCTGCTGGACGAGTTCCAGCAGCGCCACCTGGAAGGGCCGTGCGTGCACGCCGCGTGGACCCGCAAGGTCGTCGTCATCGACGACCTCGAGATGGACCAACGTTGGCCGAAGTATCAGGCCGACGCGCTCGCCCACACGCCGATCCGCAGCGTTCTGTCGCTGCCGATGTTCGCCGACGAGCTGAGCATGGGCGCCCTGAACTTCTATGCCGATCGCCCGCAGGCCTTCTCCGAGGACTCCCGTCGGATCGCCGCCATCTTCGCGACGCTGGGCGCCCTGGCGTGGAGCAACGTGGTGCGCACCCAACAGTTCAAGGAAGCCCTGAGCACCCGCGACATGATCGGCCAGGCCAAAGGCATCCTCATCGAGCGCTACGACCTCGACGATCAGACCGCCTTCAACACGCTGATCAAACTCTCGCAGAGCATGAACACCCCGCTGCGGGACATCGCGCGCAGGGTGATCGATGACGCCACCCGGCGCTGACACCGGCGTGACGGCCCGAACATGCTGTGGCGCAGAGGCTCTCGTTAGGCGTCCCACTCCGGTTCCAGCCGCTGCGGCCGGGCGTGGGGAGCGACCCCGGGTGTGCGCCGCGGGCCCCGGCCGGGAACGGTGGCGATTCGCGTCCAGCTGTGCAATTGGGTGCGCGCCACCAGACGGCAGTGATGGGTGCTGGCCAGCCGGCGAGCCGCCTTGGTGAAGGTCTGGTTGGTCACCACGACCGTCCGGTTGCAGCCATGGTGCAGCGCCCCGGCCACGACCTGCTGGACCGCGGCCACGCCCACCGCCTTCGCCAGCCTTTTGCATTGAACGGCCATGCGGGCACCGTCCTTCTTGGCGATCAGGTCCACGCCGTAGTCGCCGGTGCTCGCCGTCGGGGTGACGCTGTAGCCCGCGATCCGAAGCTGTGCCGCAACGAATTCCTCGAACTCGGTGCCCGACATCCGATCGATGGTCCGCAGCCCGGCTTTCGCGCATTTGAGGTCGCGGCGTCGCTGCGCGTCGGCCTGGTGGCGATCCCGTTGCAGCGAAAGCCACCACAGGATGGCCACCGCGGCGGCCAGGCCGACCAGGCCGGCCGCGCATCCCGCCGGCAGGCTACCGGTGGCCCGCTGCGTGAAATACCAAGGGAGCGCTAACCCCAGCGGCAGGAGCGACCCGAGCACCTTCTCCATCGTCCGCTGAACCTAGTGGATGCCACCGACAATCCAGCGCAGGTTCGCGGTCGCGGCGCGGGGCTCACGCGGGCCGGGGAGTCTTCCGGAAGAGCCGATCTCAGGCGCAGTCGGCGCACACCGGAAGGCCGGCGCTCGACGTGCGCATCCGGCTACGGTGCTGGACCAAAAAGCAGCTGGAGCAGGTGAACTCGTCGGCCCGCTGCGGAATCACGGTCACCGACAGCTCTTCCCCGGACAGGTCGGCGCCCGGCAGCTCGAAGAAGTGCACATCGTTGGGGTCCTCGTCCACCACGGTGGTGGCGGCTCCCTGCAGGGTCGGGGCCAATTCGCGTAGCGAGGACTTGTCCGGGGTGTCCGCGTCGGATATACGGCGTGCGTCGTAGTCAGTGGTGGTCGCCATCGGTGTTCCTTCCTGCTCCGGAACGGGTTGACGCACTTTCCTGTACTCACCCGTGGCGCAGGCAGTACCCCGTTCGGGGGTGTGCTACACCATTGCGACCGAAAAAATGTGCCCAATTCACCCGCTCGCCGCGGGATCAGGCGCGTACCGATTCCGTCAGCTGCTGGGCGGTGGCGCCGGCTGGTCGGAATGCTTGGCATGCCAGCGCAGTTCGGCATCGCGGACCTTGCGGTGGGTGCGCAGCAGCCAGGTCGCGCTCAGCGCGCCCAATATGACGGCGACGATCAGGGCGACGGCGCCGACCACCAGATGGCCGGCGGCCACGGCGAACAGGCCGACGGTGAGGGCGATCACCGCGAGGGCCGACCCGGCAAGCCCGGGTGCGTTGGCGCCGTTCTGGAGGGATTCGCCGGCGTGCGCACGGGTGGTACGGGCATGGTCGACTGGGGCGTTCTTGCGGTAATCCAACGTCATTCCTCGTCGAAAACTATTGTGTGCCAGCGTCATTCATACATACGGCCTAGGTCGGATCCGCTGGCAAGCACGGCACAGCCGTCCCGGCGCAGCGGATCATCACCCGGGGTACCCGTCGGTCCAGGGACCAAACGAAGGGTGGACCGTGTCAGTCACGCCCTGCGTGGGTATGCCGGGCACATGATTTCACGATCGCATGCGGGCGGGTGCCCCGGCACCGGCGCCGGGAGCCTGCCCTGACGGCGCGCGGCGGCCGCCCCGCCGTCCTGTTCGACGTCGACGGAACCCTGGTGGATTCCAACTACCTGCACGTGCACGCCTGGCAGCGCGCGTTCGACGCCGAGGGCATGGTGGTGGCGTCCTGGCAAATCCATCGCTGCATCGGTATGGACGGATCCACGCTGGTGCGCAAGCTCTCCGACGACGCCCCGGCCGACGTCCAGGAGCGCCTCAGCGACAAGCACAGCGAGTACTACCGGGAGATCACGCCGCTGCTGCAACCGCTGCCCGGCGCCCGCGACCTGCTGCGCCGCGTCGCCGAGCTGGGCTTGCAGGTGGTGCTGGCCAGCTCGGCGCCCGAAGACGAACTGGAGATCCTGCGCAAGGTGCTCGATTGCGACGACGTCATCTCCGCGACCACGTCGTCACGCGACGTCGACACCGCCAAGCCCGAACCCGGCATCGTTAACGTGGCCCTGGACCGCGCCGGTGTGGACGCCGAACACGCCGTGTTCGTCGGAGACGCCGTATGGGACGCACGCGCCGCGTCCGGCGCGGGAGTGCCGTGCATCGGGCTGAGCAGCGGCGGCATCGCCCGCGCGGAACTGCAGGAGGCGGGGGCCGACCCCGTCTTCGCCGATCCGCGTGACCTGCTCGAACACCTGACGTCCACCCGGATCGCGGCGCTCGCGCCCGGTCGCTGACCGGCGGGGTCGCGTCACTCGCCGTGCGTCCGCAGCATCAGTGGCAGCACCCACCAGAAGAAGGTGAACAGCGGCAGCGCACACCCTCCGGCTATCAGGCCCACGGTCCGCCCGGCCACCGCGGCGAAGATGATCGTGGTGAGGCCGATGACCGCCAGACCGAGCAGGGCCAGCCCGGCATAGGCACACCGGTGTGCGGCCGAGACCAGGACTTGTAGCCGATGACGCCGGAAGAGCATCCGGTGCATGGCCACCGGCGCGATCAGCAAGACGGTCGCGCACACCGCGCACACCACACTGGCCAAATAGACCACCCGCATCGGCGGCCCCAACACGTCGAAGCGCTGCTGGAACGGCAGGGTCAACAGGAATCCGGTCAGCAGCTGCACCCCGGTCTGGACCACGCGCAGCTCCTGCAGCAGGCTGTTCCAATTGCGGTCCAGCCGTTGAACTTCTGTCTCGCCGCGCGCACGGCGATCCCACCGCTGGTCCGATTGCGGATGGTCGACGTCCATAGCCCCGATCATCGCACCTGCGCCGGGCGCGCAGACCGCTTCAGGCCGGCGGTGTCCTCGAGAAAAAACGCAGAATAGGCGCCGAAATCGACGAGATGCGAAATTGGAATCGCCGCATCCGCGCCAAAGGCGTTGTCAGGCAAGCGATGGGTAAAGCGCGGCGCTAGCTGTTGAGTGTGCCGTCCCGCACGCCGGTCAGTGCGTCGTCGAGCGTCGGATACAGCGGGAAGGTCTTGTCCAGACCGGTCAGGTGGATCGGCCTGCGGGTGGCCGGACCGCGTGCGACCACGCCGAACCCGGTCTGCTTGCCCAGCTTCTCATACGTCGCGGCCAGGATCTTCAGGCCGACCGAGCCGAGAAACTCCACCGCCGAGAGATCGATGACCAGCGCCGTCGGGCTATCGGCGACGACAGCGCTAATGGCTTGTTCCAGCGCGGGCGCCGTGACCAAATCGATTTCGCCGCTGACACTGACCACGGACACCCCGTCGTGGTCTTCAACCAACGTGGTAATCGAATCAGGAGCTGACAATGGCAATCCTTTGTCCTGGGCCTTGAGTGCCTTAAGCGTGGTTCAACCCTAGCCTGCCGTTACGAACTGCGAGAAGAATATGCCCTCTACACGTGCCCCGCGACAACCCAGGCTAGTCTCGCAAAAGGAACTGCAGACCGCAGGGCGCGACGTGGCTACTCGGGAGGCCAGATGTCAGATTCGCCGTCGGATTTCAACAGTACCGGCGCCGCCGCGCAGACCGTGGGTATTTCCAGCGAGGGCCTACTGCCGCAGCTAGTTCAGCATCTACGGCAGAATCGGACGATTTTGCGCGAGGAATGGGCCCGCCGCATCACCGAGGCGCAGTTGCTCACCGCGATGACCCCGGAGGAGATTTTCTCCGAGGCGACGACGGTGTACGACAGCTACGTCGAGGTGCTCGAGACCGGTAGCGTCGAGGCACTGCAGGACTACGCGCGCGACCTGTCCGAGCGCATCATCCCGCGCGGTGTGGAGACCGACGAGGTACTCGGCATCGTCCTGCTGCTGCGCGACGTGCTCGCCCGCTCGCTGTTCGAGAAGTACCAGACCGACTTCGACATGCTCAATCGGGTGCTGGACGCCTACGAGCCGGCGGCAAACCGCATCGCCAACACGGTGGGCGTGTCGTTCGTGCAGGAACGCGAGCGCATCATCCGCCAGCAGCAGGAGGCGATCCGCGAGCTGTCGACGCCGGTGCTGCAGGTGCGTGAGCAGCTGCTGATCCTGCCGATCATCGGCGTGCTGGATTCTCAGCGCGCCCGCCAGGTCACCGAACAGCTGCTGCGGGCCATCCGCGCGAACCGGGCCAAGGTGGTGGTCATCGACATCACCGGTGTGCCCACCATCGACTCGACGGTAGCCAACCACCTGGTGCAGACCGTCGACGCGTCGGGGTTGATGGGTGCCAGCGTGATCATTACCGGCCTATCCTCCGAGATCGCGCTGACGCTGGTGACCATCGGGCTGGACCTGTCGAAGATGAACGCGGTCGGCGACCTGCAGGGCGGCATCGAGGAGGCCGAACGCCTGCTGGGCTACGAGGTCACCCGCACCGGCGAATAGACCGGCTAACCACCATCGACACGAGCACGCTATGCCAGTACCGATCCTGAAGCAGGGCTCGATTCTCATTGCGTCGGTACAGGCCGCCCTCACCGACTCCGACGCCGAACGCCTTCGTTATGACCTCATGGAACGGGTCAGCCAGTTCCGCGCCCAGGGCATCATCGTCGACGTCACCGCCATCGATGTGATGGATTCCTTTGCCGCGCGGTCGCTGCGGACCATCGCGCACATGACCCGGCTGCGCGGCGCGGACACCGTGATCGTGGGGTTGCAGCCGGAGGTGGCCTTCGCGATGGTGCAGCTGGGTCTTGAGTTCGACGACATGAACACCGCGCTGGATCTTGAAGAGGGCCTCGCCCTGCTGAATCGCCAAGGCGGCGTGGGGAAGTCAACGATCGGGCTCGACGGTGGCGGCTGATATCGTCGTCGCCATCGACCACCCCGACGACATCGTCGAAGCCCGCAAGGCCGGACACCAACTCGCCCTCGATCTGGGATTCTCCCTTACCGACGTCACGATGATCGCCACGGCGATCTCGGAGATCGCGCGGAACATCACCAGCTACGCGGGCCGCGGCGCGGTTCGGGTCGCCGTCGCCGATCGGGAGGGACGCGAAGCCCTGGTGGTGCGCGCCGAAGATCAGGGCCCCGGCATCGCCGACATCGAGCGGGCGATGGAAGACGGCTACACGACCGGACGGGGTCTGGGCATGGGCCTGCCGGGTGCCCGCCGCCTGATGGACCGGTTGGTAGTCGAGTCGACCCTGGGCCAGGGGACCGTCATCGAAATGTGGAAATGGGTTCCCCCTCGTGCATAAGAACGGGCGTTTCGGACCTATCGAATGGGCAAGGGCGGGTAGGCCTTTGCCGAGCGAGGACACCTCCGGTGATCGGGGCATTGCCGTCGACATCGCCGGTACGGCCGCATTGTTCGGACTGGTGGACGGGCTCGGCCACGGGCCTGCCGCCGCCGACGCCGCGCTGCGGGCGGTCGACACGGTCACGCGGGCCGCGTCGGAGCCGATCGAAGTGTTGATCCAACTCTGTCACCGGGTGTTGGCAGGCACCAGAGGAGTCGCAATGACGTTGGCGCGGGTCGACTTTGCCGACAACACGGTGACGTGGGCCGGCGTGGGCAATGTCACCGCCCATCTGGTGGCCAAGGCACCAACCGGTATCCATATCCAGTCCACGGCACGTCTCATTGGCGGCATCGTCGGTTATCGCATACCGGAAATCAGACCAGCGCAAGCCGTTTCGATTCGCCCCGGTGATCTGCTGCTGATGCGGACGGACGGAATCATCGAAGACTACCTGGACCATATCGACTTTTCGGCCCCGGCGGTCGCCATCGCCGAAGGACTCCTCGGCAAGGACGCGAAGGAGACCGACGATGCGATGGTGCTGGCCGCGCGGCACCGGGGAGTGACGATGTGAACGCCCACCACGACTTTTACGACCAGTACGAGGCCGCGTTACGCGCCTACGTCGATTCGCGTGACGAGGCGACCCTGTCGGTCGGCAACGAGCTCGGGCGCAGGGCCCTGCAGGAGCAGATCAGCCTGCTCGACATCGTCGAGCATCACGTGCGGCTGGTCTTCGAAATTGCGACGGACGTGCGCGTGGATGCGCCGATCGCGCTGGAGTTCCTGCTGCAGCTGCTGGTTCCGCTGGACGTCGCGACGCGTGGCTTCATCGACGGCAACAGACGCTACGCCGAACAACGGGCCCGCGCCGAGGGGCTGGCCGATCGCGACAAATTCCGCACGGCACTGGTGAATTCCCTGCAGGAAGGCTTCTTCGTCGCCGATCACGAGGGCTCGGTGGTCGAGATGAACAGTGCCTTCATCGAGATCCTCGGGTATTCCAGCGAGGGTCTGCCGTATCGATGGCCGCACCCCTGGCTGGTCGACACCAAGACGGCGGCCGAACAGATAACCCGGGTGCTGAGCCACGGCCGGGCCGACTACGAAACACCGATTCGCCACGCCGACGGGCATCTGGCGTGGGTGAAGGTGAGCATCAACGCAGTCAAGGAAACCGGCAGCGATCGAGATGCCTACGTGGGAACGATCCGTGACGTCACCGCCGAGCGCGCCTTCGCGGCCCGGGAGAGCGCGGTGCTGCGGCTGGCCACCGCGGTGGCGGTGGCCAAAAGCGTGGACGAGCTGCTGTCGATCACCCTCGACGAGTGCAGCGCGGCGATCGACGTGCAGCGGGTAATCGCGGTCTCGTGGCCCAACGGTGACGGCGACCCGACCGTCCAGGTGGCGGGCGAGCCGTCCGCCTCGTCATGGCGCGCGCTGGAGCCGTGGTTGCGCAACACCTTTCAGGACGCGCGCCACCAGCTGCCGCTGACGGCGAAAACGATTGAGGCGCCGGGGAATCCAGGCAAGGCGCAGGGACTGGTCGCGGTGCTCTCCGGCACCGGGAACCTGGCGCTGTGGCTCGAGCTGCGCACACCGCGGTGGGTCAGCGGGGAGGATCGGCTGCTGGTCACCGTGTTGATCAGCCACCTGAGTCTGGCCATGCAGCACGTGCGCCAGTTCGAGAGCGCGCGCGAGACGTCGCTGACCTTGCAGCGCGCCATGCTGCCGCCGGTTCAGCCGCCGCCGGGCTTCACCGTTCGCTACGAACCCGCGGTGCCGCCCTTGGAGATCGGCGGCGACTGGTACGACGTGCTCCCGATCGGCGAGCACCACATCGGCATCGTCGTCGGCGACTGCGTGGGCCGCGGCCTGCCGGCCGCCGCGATCATGGGGCAGCTGCGCAGCTCCGCGCGGGCGCTACTGATCAACGGCGCCGAACCCGCGGTGCTGCTCGATCAGCTCGACTCGGCGGCGTCGCTCATCCCGAATGCGTACTGCACCACGGTGTTCCTGGCGATTCTGGACACCGAGACCGGGGTGCTGCAGTACAGCAACGCCGGACACATGCCGGCCGTGCTGGCCGGGCCGGAGCCCGGCACGACCACGCTGTTGACCGATGCCGCGTCGGTGCCGCTCGCGGTCCGCCGGACCGAGCCGCGCCCGCAGACCACCCAGGTGCTGCCGCCCGGCTCGACGCTGATGCTGTTCACCGACGGCCTCGTGGAACGCAAACACGAATCGATCGACGACGGAATCGCCCGCGCCGCAGACGTTCTGGCGCAGACCATGACATCACCCCTGGACACCGTCGCCGATGAGGTGCTTCGTAAGCTGGCTCCGGCAGCGGGATATGACGACGACGTCGCGATGGTGATCTACCGCCATCAGCACAGCCCGCTGCGGATCGAAACCGTCGCCACCGCAGACCAATTGGTCAGCATCCGGCATCGGCTGGCGGACTGGTTGCGCGCCGGGGGCATCGGTGAAGACCTGACCGCCGACATCGTGCTGGTGGTCAACGAGGGGTGCACCAACTGCGTCGAACACGCTTACCGTGGTTTCGCCGCCGGAACCATGCTGCTCGAAGTCAGCCTCACCGACGACGAAGTGCGCACCCGGATCACCGATTACGGATCGTGGAAGACGCCGGCCGCCAACCCGGGCAACGGTGGCCGCGGCTTACCGCTGATGCGGATGCTCAGCGATTCCATGGACCTGGACACCACCGCCGCCGGCACCACCGCCGACATCACCTTCCGACCGCCGTCAGCGGCCGGCTGAGGCGGGCGGGGGACGTATGCGACCGCCGGCGCGCCGTTTGCCAGCCCCCGGTAGCGGGTAGACATCGGCGTGACCCACGCATCGACCATGACCGAACCCGTCCTGCCTGCAGCACACGGGCCGCTGTCAACAGCCGTGCGTTGCGCGCTGTCCGGCCCGCCCTCCGGCGATCACCTGACCCGTATCGGCGCGTCGGTGCGCGATTCAGATCCCTATGGTCTGGATCTGCAGCTGGCGCTGTCGATGTGCTACGAGCTGCACTATCGGGGTCTCGCCGGCGTCGACCCCGCCTGGGAGTGGAACCCGGCGCTGCTGGGGCTGCGCGCCGAGCTGGAACGCGTCTTTCTGGCCGGCGTGCGCCGCGATGTCGGACTCATCGACCCCGATCAGACCGCGGCGGCCGAGATGGAAGCGCTGACGGTCGAACCCGTCGACGGCACCGGCCCGTCGTACTACCTGCGCGACACCGGAACCTGGCAGCAGATGTGTGAATACTTCGTGCACCGCTCGCTGTATCACCTCAAGGAGGGTGATCCGCACGCCTTTGCCATCCCGCGGCTGCGCGGAGTGGCCAAAGCGGCATTCGTGGCAATCGAATTCGATGAGTACGGCGCCGGACATGGCGCGCGGTTACACCAGCAGCTGTTCGCGGATCTGCTGTCGGCGGCCGGACTGGACGCGACGTATTGGGGCTACATCGACGCAGTGCCCGCCGAATCGCTGGCGGTGGTCAACCTCATGTCGCTGTTCGGGCTGCACCGCTCGTTGCGCGGCGCCGCCATCGGGCACTTCGCCTCGACGGAGATCACCTCACCGCCGGGATCACAGCGCATGGTGAAGGCGTTGCGCCGCCTGCAGGCGCCAGCGGCCTGCGTCGAGTTCTACAGCGAGCATGTCGAGGCCGACGCGGTGCACGAGCACGTCGTGCGCATCGATGTCGTCGGCGATCTCGTCGCCCAGGAGCCGCAACTCGAGCACGACGTCATCTTCGGTATCCGGGCGCACGCCGCGGTGGAAGACCGCCTGGCGGAACGGATTATGACGTCGTGGCGCCAGAATCAGACGTCGCTGCGGCGGCCGCTGGAGCAGCCGACGCCTTGAGGCGTCGACACCTGCGATGGCTGGTGTCGCACAACGGATAACGGTCGCTGCGCCGGCAGGTACAGATCGCCACCATGAACCGGTCGGATTCCACGACCTCGCCGTTGGGCATCTCGATGCGCACCGGGCCCGAGACCAGCACGGGCCCGTTGGGCACCACCTGTACCCGGGTAGTGGTCATCGCTTTTCCGCGCGGATCACGATCAGCTCTTCTTCGCGCCGGCCGCGCGGGATCAGGCCGACGCTCTCCAACCATTGCGCCCGCGACGACAGCACCGGACCGAACGGTATCCATTTGGAGGCAATTACTTTCGCGTCCATCCCGGCCCACTTCAGGGCATCCAGCGACTGCTGCACGCCGGACAGCGCCGAATGCACTAGCAGCAGGGATCCGCCGTCGCGCAACAGCTTTGGCGCGGTCTCGCACAGCGGATCGAGGATCGTGCGGCCGTCCGCGCCGGCATTCCAGGCCCAGGACGGGCCGGCGGCCGGGCAGATCTCTTCGGTCTCGGCGCCGGGCGGGGTGGGGACATAGGGCGGGTTGGACACGACGACGTCGAACGGCGCGTCATCCACCGCGGCGTTCCAGGAGCCCTCGCGGACGTCGACCTGCACGCCGGCCACCGCGGCGTTCTCCCGGGCACAACGCACCGCCTGCGGGCAGATGTCGAAGGCGGTGGCACTCGCGCATCCCATCGCGGCAGCCGCGATCGCGACGAACCCGCTGCCCGTGCAGAGATCGAGCACACGACGCCCCGGGATCAGGCCGGAATCGTGCATCACGTCCACCAGCAAACGGGAGTCCTCCTGCGGCTGATACACGTTTGGCACCGGTGAAACAACGGGCTCGGGATACGTGGTTGTCACTGTTGGCCTTTCGAGAACCCTACAAGGATTGCCGCTGATCACGGCTTGGCGGGATAATGCCCGCAAACCGGCGCATTCAAACGGAACGGCCGAAAAGTCGCGGTCAGCCGGTAGTCGCCTGCGCGAATTGCTTGAGGATGGTCGCGCAAAACGCCGGAAGATCCGATGGGGAACGGCTGGTGATCAGGTTGCCGTCGACGACGACCTCCTCGTCGACGACATGGGCACCCGCGTTGCGCAGATCGGTGCGAATACTGGCGTACGAGGTCAGCGTCCGGCCCACTGCCACACCGGCTTCCACCAGCGTCCAGGGGCCATGACAGATGGCCGCCACCGGCTTGCCCGATCCGACGAAATCGCGAACGAAAGACACCGCGGATTTGTCCATGCGCAGCTTGTCCGGGTTCACCGTGCCGCCCGGCAGCACCAGGCCGTCGAAGTCGTCCACGGACGCCTCGGATACCTGGCGATCGACGGCAAACGTTCCCGCCGGTTCCAGATCGTGATTACGCGCCTGGATTTCGCCGTCCTTCAGCGACAGCAACTGGACTTTTGCGCCGGCCTCCTGCAGCGCCGCACGCGGCTGTTCGAGCTCGACCTTTTCCACACCGTCGGCCGCCAAAATCGCAATTTTCTTGCCTTGCAACTCGTTTGACATCGTCGGTCCCTTCCTGCGAATCACCGATTACTTTCGCCTCAAAGAGCTCGTAGCGCTGGAGCGCCTGATGCGGCCCCGTTGCCGGTCGTGCGTAGCGCCGTGTACAGGTCCAGTCCGGCGATACCGGACAGCAGTGCCGCCGAGATGGCGCCCTGGCGGCGTCGCCCCGGGCCGCGGGCGGCCACGCCCGCGATCAACAGGGCCATGTCCAGGACGTCCCCGGCCACCCGGGTCCACACCAGCTTGGCGGGACCGCCGAGCAGCGCGGCGCCATGGCCGCATTCGCGGACCCCGAGCGCGCGGATCACCCGTCGCGACCGGCTGGTGTCATCCACGCCCGCGATTGCGGCCACTTTGCCCGGGGCGACCAATTCGCTGACGCCGAGTCCGAAACTGGCACCGCTGAGGACCTTGACGAGTGTGTTCGTGGTGCCGTCGGTCTGATCGCTCAACTTTCACTCCCCCTTGCTTCGCCGGAAGACCTGTGTCCGGGCCACCGGCGGTGCGGCGGCGATTTGCGGGGCCAACGCCGCCGGAACGCCCGTCACGTCCCAGCTCTGCCGACGTCCCGACGCGCGTTGGCCGGCTCCGCACGACTGCGAACGCGGATACCCGGGCGGGAAGCGGTCAAACCTGCGATCAGTTTGCTGCGTCGCGCAACGCCGCGAGCAAAGGCTCCGCGGCCTCGGCGAGGAACCGCTCCTGGGCTTCCCCGCCGATCTGCACCAGCGCGATGTCGGTGAACCCGGCCTCCCAGTACGGCCGGACGCCCTCGACGATGGCATCGAGGTCAGGACCGCAGGGAATGGTCTCGGCGACGTCTTCGGGCCGCACGTACTGGGTCGCCCCGGCGAAGCCGGCCGGCGTCGGCAGATCCGCGTTGACCTTCCAGCCGCCGGCAAACCAGCGGAACTGGTCGTGTGCACGCTTCACCGCGGTGTCGCGGTCGGGATCCCAGGAGACCGGTATCTGGCCGACCACC
>NZ_LZKY01000347.1:0-2832 GCF_001673055.1 Mycobacterium sp. 1245801.1 | reverse complement strand
GCTGCGCGGTCCTGGGCCTGCACGACCTGCTGAACGGCGGTCACGCCGGGCAGTACGGCACGGGTCACGGGGCGACGATGTTTTCGTTGGGGCTGGGGCGCAAGGCGACCGTCGGGCGGATGCTGATGGCCAGCGCGATTTCCAGCGCCACCACCGCCGCGATGAAGATCACCGCCAGCGAGCTGCTGACCAGCATCAAGGACCTGCGCCGGCGCGCGCGTTCGTCGGAAGCGATGATCGTTTTGGCCTCGGCCTCATCGTCCGGCACGGCACTGTAGGCGACGTTGGTCTTGCCCTTGTCGGCGTCGGCGGCGAGCGCCGCGATGCGGCTGCGGTATTCGGGCTGATATCCCGGGAGCAGGCCGGGATGCTGCCCGGCCAACAGCATCGGGTCGACCTCGCCGGTGCCGGGATCCAGCGCGTAGGCCAGCGCGGCCGTCGACGACGCGAAGAGCGGCGCGTTCGCCGCCGCCAGCGCGGCGCCTCGCGCCAGGGCCATCTCCGGCTCGTCGGGCACGGACAACTCGAGCGAGGTCGCGGCCTCCAGCACCGGCTTGATCAGCGGGATGTCGACGCCGGAGCCGACCAGAACCAGGCCTTCGGGGTGGGTTTCGAGCGTCGTGGCGCCGGAGGCCATGTCGACGAGTTCGGCGACCGCTTCGTCTTCGTCGTCCGCGAGGGGTCTGCGGCGTACCTCCGAGACCGAGCCGTCCGCGGTGTCGACGACGGCCAGGGTGGCGCTGTAGGGCTCGACGAACAGCAGCGCGGTGCGCGCGTAGTTGGTGGCGTCTCCCACGGCCTGGGTCAGCGCGGCCGCGGCCATGAACGCCGAGACCAGCATGACGTTTTCGACCTTGTGGGAAATGAGGGCGTCGCGCAGCATCGCCGCTTCGACGTGGTCGGTCCAGGTCACGCCCGTCGACAGCAGTTCGTAGCCGCCCTCGGCGGCGCCTTCCCGGGTGCCGAGGATGGCCGAGATCACCTCGGTGGGGCCGGTGCCGGGCAGGGCGGTGCGTTGGGTGTCGACGTCGAAGTCGTCCTCGTCGACGGTGACTCCGTCGGCGCTCTCCCCTTCGACCAGGACCATGCGTACCTTCGTCGGCGTCATCGAGACGCCAAGCACGATGCCCACCACCGCTTAAGCTCCCTCTGCCCAATTCGTGTCGCTCAACGCCCCCGTCGGCAACACCACTGTTCAGTGATCACCAAGGATTTCTGCCACCGCAGAGCGCGGGCCGCATGCCCGCACATGTTGCTGGGCTGATGAAATTCTGGCGGCAGAGGCGGCATCTTGTTGCCGGCCTCAATACCCCGACCCTACGCGCGTGATTTTGGGAGAAGTAGGCGCCGGTTGCTGTGTGTTAGTTGGCAAACCGGACTAATGGTGTCCGCCGCCGCCTCCGCCGCCGAGGCCGCCACCGCCGCCGCTGTGACCACCGCCGAAGCCGCCACCACCACCGAAGCCGCCGCCGCTGTGACCGCCGCCGAAGCCGCCGAGGCCACCGCCGCCGCCGCCGGGAGCCGGAGCGTGACCACCGCCGAAGCCACCGCCGCCGCCGGGAGCCGGAGCGTGACCACCGCCGAGGCCGCCGCCGCCGCCGGGAGCCGGAGCGTGACCACCGCCGAAGCCGCCAAGCCCGCCGCTGGGACCGCCCGCCGGTGGTGTGGGGACATGCCCGCCACCCAGGCCGCCCGGACCGCTACCGGGCGCGGGCAGGTGGCCGCCGCCCAAACCGCCGGGACCGCCGGATCCCGGCGTCGGCACATGCCCACCAGGACCACCCGAACCCGGCGTCGGCACATGCCCACCAGGACCACCCGAACCCGGCGTCGGCACATGCCCACCAGGACCACCCGAACCCGGCGTCGGCACATGCCCACCAGGTCCACCGGAACCCGGCGTCGGCACATGCCCACCGGGGCCGCCCGAACCGCCCGAGCCACCCGGGCCGCTCTCCCCGGGCGTGGGAGAGTGACCGCCGCCGTAGTTACCCGGACCGCTCGGCTTGGGAGCGGTGCCCTCGCCGGGCGGCGTCTGGTGCGGCGGTGACTGCGGGACGGTGACCTGCGGGGGCGACGGCGGTTGGGGCAGATGCACCGGCGGCTGGGGCTGCACCGGTTGCGGGATCGTCAGGCGCGGCGGGGCCTCGAACAGCGGGGGGCTGTCGATGGGGTCGGGAACCGGAACCGGGATGCGCACCGGCACCGGCACCGGCACCGGCACCGGCGGGACCACGACGGGGACCGGCGCCGCGGGAACCGGAGGGGCGGCGGGCAGCGGAGGGGCCGCCGGAGGCGCAACCGCGGGCAACGGCGCGGCGGCCGGCGGGCTCAGCGGCTTGGGGGCGGCCACCGGGACGGGCAGGCTGATCTTCGACAGCGGTTCGGACGCCTGCACCGGCGCCGGGGCCGGCGCCTGCTCGGGGACGATGAGGTGCTGCCCCGGTGTGGGCTGCAGGGCCACGGTTCCCGTGTTGCGGATCCCGATCGCCAACGCGATCTCGAGCGCCAGCACCGCGCTGATGCCGACCACCGCCAGCCCGCTGCCGACCAGCAGCACCGGCCGCCGCTTCGGCTGGCTCTCCTCGGGAAGGAAGAGCTTCTCGATGACGACGGTCGGTGAATCGGCGTCCTCGTCCCCCACCGCGCTGTAGGCGAGGTCGTCGTCGCCGGGTTCCGAGCCGATCGGGACATAGAGGTACTCGGGAAGCGAGTACTGGTCGACCGAGCCCGTGCCGGGATCCTGCGCATATGCCAGCGCGGTGGGGGACGAGGACGCCGATTCACCGACCGTCGTCATCGAGAAGCTCTTCCTTCCCGAGGAGAGCCAGC
>NZ_LZKY01000346.1:0-35101 GCF_001673055.1 Mycobacterium sp. 1245801.1 | reverse complement strand
GCCGGAGTCCGCGACTGGCGGCGGCGCGTCGTCGGCGGGCGCCGGCGCCGGACTCACCGAATCCGGTGCGGCGGTGACCGGTACGGGCGCGGCGGTGAGCGGCGCGGCGGCGGCCAACGTCGGTGCGGTGGGCGGGCTGATTGGATCGGCGGGTGACGGGCCGGACGGCGCGGACCCCTTCACCGACGGTGGCAAGGACGGCTTGGACGAAACCCCGTTCCACCCAGAAGATCTCGAGGACGCCGACGCCAAGGCGCCCGCCGACGACGCGCCCGCCGGCCAGGCCGCCGAGGATGGGCAGGCCCAGCCCGTCGACGAAGCCGCGCCGCCGCCACCCGACGAGTCCATCCAACCGGTCGAGGCCCCGGCCGACCCGTCCCCGGCCGACGCACCGCCACCCGGGGAGCCCCCCGTGCCTGCCGCCGCCGCCCCCGCCGCCGAGCCGGCGCCGCAGGCCGACCAGGCGAAAACGCCGTGCGAGATTGCCGCCGACCAGCTTCCGCAGGCGGGGCAATGACCGCTCAGACGGGCCGCAGCCGCAAAGCCTCCTCGACGAAGCGCATGGATTCGGCCCGGTCGGTGGACAGCGGGTTCACCAACAGCGTGGTCACCCTCGCCTCGGCAAAGGCGGCCATGCGTTCGGCGACGTATCCGCGCGGGCCGATCAGCGACATGCCGCGCACCAACTCGTCGGGCACCGCGTCGATGGCCTCCTGCTTGCGGCCGGACAGGTACAGCTCCTGGATCCGGTCGGCGACCTCGCCGAACCCGTAGCGCGTCGCCAGATTGTGGTAGAAATTGCGGCCTTTGGCGCCCATCCCGCCGATGTAGAGGCCCAGCTGCGGCTTGACCCAGGCCAGCCGCTCGTCGAGGTTTTCGCCGATGGCCAGCGACGCGTGCACCATCACATCGAGCGGCCCCAACGCGGGATCGCGCTTGGCGGCACCGGCCGCCAGCGCCTCGCCCCAGATCGAGTCGGCCTGTCCGGCAGATAGAACACGGGCTGCCAGCCCTCGGCGATCTCGGCGGTGAGCTCGACGTTTTTGGGCCCCAGCGCGGCGATGCTGACCGGAATGCGTTCGCGCACCGGGTGATTGATGAGCTGTAGCGGCTTGCCCAATCCCGTGCCGCGGTCCGCGGGCAGCGGCAGCTGATAGTGCTTGCCGTCGTACTGCACGCGTTCGCGCCGCCACACCTTGCGGCAGATCTCCACGATCTCGCGGGTGCGCCCGATCGGGGCGTCGAACGGGACGCCGTGGAACCCCTCGACCACCTGCGGCCCGGAGGTGCCGATGCCGAGGCGGAAACGCCCGTCCGACACGTAATCCAGCCCCGCGGCGGTCATCGCCAGCAGCGACGGGGTGCGGATGTAGATGGGCAACACCCCGGAGGCCAGCTCGACCGAGTTGGTCTTGGCGGCCAGGTATCCCAGCTGGCTGATGGCGTCGAAGGCATACGCCTCGGCCACCACCGCGACCTCGATGCCGGACTTCTCGAGTTCGACCACGCGATCCACGGCCTCGTGAAAGCCGCCCGAATAGTTCAGAGCGATCCCGATTCTCATCACTGACACTTACCACGCTGCCGCGCGGTCCAAGGCCGTCAGCCCGCCGAAGTGCCCGTCCAGTACTCCGCGAACCGCTGACCGTCGGCGGCGAGGCGCAGGATGTCGTTGCCGGTGAACGAGACCGGTCCGTCCGGGCCCAGGCCGGTGCCCACCCAGCGGCCCGCGACCAGGTCACCGTCACACAGCGGGCCGAGCTCGATGGCAAAACTCAAGTCCGAGAACATGTTTCGGGTCTGCTCGACCACCTGTGCGAGCTCCTGGGGTCCGCAGACCTCCCGGCCCGGCCAATGACCCACGAAGTCGTCGGTGACGATTTCGGGCGCGATGGGCGCGCCGTTCCACAGCTCGATGATCCAGCGGTCGTAAAGCGCTTGCACGGTCGACATACCGGGGCAATTACCCCGTCGGCTGCGCCTTCTCACTTCAGCAGGGCGACGATCTTGTCTTCTGTGGGAATCGCTTCGGCCTCGGGGTCGATCGCGTCGGTGCGCGGCAGGTGCACGTCGGGGTCGGCGAAATCACGGTACTTCTTGTCGCCGGCCAGCGCATAGAGCAGGTAGCCGGTCAGCAGCGCCCGAACCGACCGCTGCGTGCGCCGGTGCGGTCCGGCCAGACCCACCACCTTGGTCAGCCGTCGTCCCTCGACCAGGCCATCGGGTTCGGCCTTGCTGACGATGCGCAGCGTCGCCGCGTCCCACACGTCGGCGAGCGGCCACGCATGCGAGTTCAGGGCTTTCGGATCGCCCGGCGCGGCGAAGATCACCCCGGGAAGCTGCAGCGTCGCGGCCGGCTGCTGGGCCGGCGGACTGGTGACGCTCGGAAAGATCGCCGCCACCGCCGCGGGCTTGGCCGGCATGCCGGCCGCGGCGAACACCGCCGCCGAGCCGCCGAAACCGTGACCGGCCACGCCGAGCTTGGCCGGATGCACGCTGATCTTGCCGGGGCCCAGGCGCACGCCCGAGACGATGTCCAGGGCGGTGCCGAGATCGAAGGCGAAGTTGAGCACCGACGGCGCCAGGCCGCGCTGGGTGTCGGGCGCGCCGGCCACGATGCCCCACGACGCGAGGTGCTCGAGCAGGTTCGAATACCGGGCCGCGCCGGCGAGCCAATCGTGACCGAACGCCACCCCGGGCAGATTCAGCCCCTCCTCGGGGGTGTACACCACCCCCGGCAGCCCGGCAAAGGCCAGGTCACCACGCAAAACCCGATGCGGACCACGGCGGCTGAGAGCTGCGACGAGCTTGCGGATGCGGGCCACGCGTTGACGTTAGCGCATCCTTCGGCTAGGCCCTGACCTCGAGGACACCCACCCGCCATAGCGCCGCGTAGAGCTGATGCAGCGGGATGGACAGCAAGCGGGTGGTCATGGCCATCAAGGGGTCCGTGGGGCCGGCCGACGGCCGCCGGCGCGGCGCGGCCGGTTGCGTGGCTGCCGACGCCGTCGCGGCGGGCACCACGTCGTCGTAGCGAACTGCGGTCATGATTGCCTCCCATGGCGCCCGGCGGGCGGTCGGAAAAAGTTACGCATCTCAATACGACCCGTTGCACAATTCCCGGTTAACAACCACTGACAACGAAAATTCATTGCTCGGCTAAAAGCGTGGTCCCAGGTAGCCAGATCATCTGACCGATACCGAATGAAATCCTTGCTGCAAACGGATGACCGCGGCTGCGTGGCCGACAAGCTGTGCGATCGTGATCGGTCTGGCTTCAAGCAGCTCGTCCTTCCGCGGCTTTCCGGTTATTTCCAGTCTTTGCTGACATTTCAAATATTAGGGCGGTGTGTCCCGCGGGCGTTGGTCCGACACGAAACCGTCACAAATACACCGAGTGAAAAATGTTCCCGCCGTTTATGACGGTTGAGTGAATGGCGGAGGTGCCCAGGGCGCCGGGCTCATGCGCGGCGGAACCAGAACCGGCGGTAGGGCAAGGTCACAGCCGGCCCTTTGCGCAGGTGGGCGGCCCAACCCCGGCCGCGGAGTGCGGGGTCGGTGCCGCGCCTGCACTACCCTGTTCAGAATGTGCGGAATCGTCGGCTATGTCGGGCAGCAGCCCGCCTGCGAGGTCGTCATGGCCGCGCTGCGCCGGATGGAGTACCGCGGCTACGACTCGTCGGGCGTCGCCCTGGCCAATGGTGACGGCACGCTGACGATCAGCCGTCGCGCCGGCCGGCTGGCCAACCTGGAAGAGGCGGTCGCCCAGATGCCGCCGTCGTCGCTGACCGGGACCACCGGCCTGGGCCACACCCGGTGGGCCACCCACGGTCGTCCGACCGACCGCAACGCGCACCCGCACCGCGACGCCGCCGGCAAGATCGCCGTGGTCCACAACGGCATCATCGAGAACTACGCCAACCTGCGCCACGAACTGGAGGCCCAGGGCGTCGAGTTCGCCAGCGACACCGACACCGAGGTCGCGGTGCATCTGGTGGCTCAGGCGTATCGGCACGGCGACACCGCGGGGGACTTCGCCGCGTCGGTGCTCGCGGTGCTGCGCCGCCTGGACGGCCACTTCACGCTGGTGTTCGCCAACGCCGACGAACCCGGCACCATCGTCGCCGCCCGCCGCTCCACCCCGCTGGTCATCGGCATCGGCGAGGGCGAGATGTTCGTCGGCTCCGACGTTGCGGCGTTCATCCCGCACACCCGCAACGCCATCGAACTCGGCCAGGACCAGGCCGTGGTGATCACCGCGGACGGTTACCGGATCACCGACTTCGACGGCAACGAGGATTTGGGGCCCGGGGCATACCGCGAGTTCCACATCGATTGGGACTTGGCCGCCGCCGAGAAGGGCGGCTACGAGTACTTCATGCTCAAGGAGATCGCCGAGCAGCCCGCCGCGGTGGCCGACACCCTGCTGGGACACTTCGTCGACGGCCGGATCGTCCTCGACGAACAGCGCCTGTCCGATCAGGAACTCCGCGAGATCGACAAGGTGTTCGTGGTCGCCTGCGGCACCGCCTATCACTCCGGGCTGCTGGCCAAGTACGCGATCGAGCACTGGACGCGGCTGCCGGTCGAGGTCGAGCTGGCCAGCGAATTCCGGTATCGCGACCCGGTTTTGGACCGCAGCACCCTGGTGGTCGCCATCTCGCAGTCCGGCGAGACCGCGGACACGCTCGAGGCGGTCCGGCACGCCAAGGAGCAGAAGGCCAAGGTGTTGGCCATCTGCAACACCAACGGCTCGCAGATCCCGCGCGAGTGCGACGCCGTGCTGTACACCCGGGCCGGCCCGGAGATCGGGGTGGCCTCCACCAAGACGTTCCTGGCGCAGATCACCGCCAACTATCTGGTGGGGCTGGCGCTGGCGCAGGCCCGGGGCACCAAGTACCCCGATGAGGTGCAGCGCGAATACCACGAGCTGGAAGCGATGCCGGACCTCGTCGCGCGGGTGATCGCGACCATCAAGCCGGTGGCCGCGCTGGCCTACCAGTTCGCCCAGTCCCCGACGGTGCTGTTTCTGGGCCGCCACGTCGGCTACCCGGTGGCGCTCGAAGGTGCGCTGAAACTCAAGGAATTGGCCTACATGCACGCCGAGGGGTTCGCCGCCGGTGAGCTCAAGCACGGCCCGATCGCGCTGATCGAGGACGATCTGCCGGTCATCGTCATCATGCCGTCCCCCAAGGGGTCGGCCGTGCTGCACGCCAAGCTGCTGTCCAACATCCGCGAGATCCAGGCGCGCGGCGCGATCACCATCGTGATCGCCGAGGAAGGCGACGACACCGTGCGCCCCTACGCCGATCACCTGATCGAAATCCCGTCGGTGTCAACGCTTTTGCAGCCGCTGCTGTCGACCATCCCGCTGCAGGTGTTCGCCGCGTCGGTGGCGCAGGCCCGCGGCTACGACGTGGACAAGCCGCGAAACCTGGCCAAGTCCGTCACCGTCGAATAGGCGCGAAGCAGCTCGCGCTGCTTCCTCCGTATCACCGGCGAATACGCAGCCGATCCATTACATTGCCCTGGGAAAGCTTTTGCGGCAGGTGGGTTGGGCTACGTCCGTACGGGAGGAAGTATGCGATCGGCCGGCACGAAGTACGGCGTCGTAGGTCTTGTCGTCCTCATCCTCGCGGCATACGTGGTAGCCGTCGCGATGTACGCGCAGAGCGGTACCGGACGACGTCTGGACGTCGCCGCTCCGGCCGTCGACGGCGACAAGCCGTCGGCGACCATCAACGTCGAAGACATCCAGTCCAACAACAGCGTGCTCGCCGTCAACCTGGCATTCAATCCCGGATCGGCGTTGCTGGACCCGAAAACCCACCACCTCAAGGACGATCTGAGCCTGCGCGTGCGTTCCTCGGCGATGCCGTCCCGGCACACCTGGACCAAGGGCATGCTGCCCGGCCTGATGGCGGTCCCGCTGACCATCGCGGGCCAGATCGAGCGGTGGCCCTTCGACCAATATCGCTCGGGGCCGATCGAAGTCGAAATCTTCTACGGCCCGGACACCGACCGGGCGCCCGACCATGTGCCGGTGACCTTCGTCGACCACCTGTCCGGGTGGCGGCTGTCCGCCACCAGGTCCCAGGCGGACGGTCCCTACCGGCTGAACGTGCGGCGCTCGCTGAGCACCGCGGCGTTCGCCATCGTCATCCTCGGCGTGCTGATCACGATTGCCAGCCTGGCCCTCGTCGTGGCGATTCAGACGGCGCGCGACCGGCGGCCGTTTCAGCCGCCGATGACGACCTGGTACGCGGCGATGCTGTTCGCGGTGGTGCCGCTGCGCAACGCGCTACCCGGCTCGCCGCCGTTCGGCAGCTGGGTCGACATCACCGTCGTCATCTGGGTGCTGGTCGCGCTGGCGGTCTCGATGATTCTCTACATCGGCTGCTGGTGGCGGCATTTGAAGCCGCCGCCCGCCGCCGCACCGGCGGTACCGGCGCCCGCAGCGGCCGAACCGGCACCGGCCAAGTAGCCGGACGCCGGCGGCGTGTTTGCCGCCGAAGCTGTCCGGCGCCGCGCCCCGCGTGCGAAGGTTGAGTCGTGGCGCATCCATCGGTTCGCAGGCGAGTGCGCAGCATGACGCTGGCGGTCTGGCACTACGTCACAAGCGCGCCGTTGACCTATGGCTGGTTGTTGGTGTTGATGATCACCACGATCATCCAGACCCATCTCACCGGCAGGGAGCTGCACTCGGTACTGCTGCACCGCTCCACCAACATTCACGAACTGGGCAGGGATCCGCTCGATGTCCTGTTCTCCAGCCTGCTGTGGATCGACGGCAAGAACTTCGAGCCCTACCTGCTGCTGTTCACCCTGTTTCTCGCGCCGGCCGAACACTGGCTCGGCCAGCTGCGCTGGCTCACAGTGGGATTGAGCTCGCACATCCTGGCCACCTACATCAGCGAAGGCATCCTGTACTTCGCGATCGAGGACCATGACGCCCCGCAACGGCTGGTGCACGCCCGCGACATCGGGGTTAGCTATTTTCTGGTCGGCGTGATGGCCGTGCTGACCTACCACATCGCCCGGCCATGGTGCTGGGGCTATCTCGGGGTGCTGTTCGTCATCTTCGGTTTCCCGCTGATCACCATGGGTAACGAACTGAACTTCACCGCCATCGGGCACTTCACCTCGATTCTGATCGGCCTGTGCTTCTACCCGATGACGCGCACGCGTTCCAAGGGCAGCCGGCAGCTCGGTCCGGCGCGCCTGCGGGGCATCGTGCGCCGCCGCGTGCCGCCGGCCACCCCGAGCTGATGCCGGCGCCCGCGCGCAACCGAAAAACCGTGGGCGCCAAGCCCCCGCGACGGTGCCACGTAATCTGACTCTGATGCGGCATTACTACTCGGTAGACGCGATCCGCCAGGCCGAAGCGCCACTGCTGGCCAGCCTGCCCGACGGCGCTTTGATGCGACGCGCGGCCTACGGGCTGGCCACCGAGATCATCGGCGAGTTAGCGGCGCGCACCGGCGGGGTAACCGGGCGACGTGTGTGCGCGGTCATCGGCTCCGGAGACAACGGCGGAGACGCGTTGTGGGCGGCCACCTTCCTGCGCCGTCGCGGCGCGGCCGCCGACGCGATCCTGCTCAACCCGGAGCGCACCCACCGCAAAGGCCTGGCGGCGTTCCGAAAGGCCGGCGGTCGCGTCGTCGAAAGCGTCTCGCCGACAACCGATCTCGTCATCGACGGCGTGGTGGGCATCTCCGGCTCCGGAGCGCTGCGGCCCGCCGCGGCCGAGGTGTTCGCCGCCGTCAACGATGCCCGAATCCCGGTGATCGCCGTCGACATCCCCAGCGGCATCGACGCGGCGACCGGCGCAATCACCGGCCCCGCCGTGCGCGCCGTGCTGACCGTCACCTTCGGCGGCCTCAAACCCGTGCACGCGCTGGCTGATTGCGGGCGGGTCCGGCTGATCGACATCGGGCTCGACCTGCCGGGTGCACCGAACGTCGCAGCGTTGGGGTTCGAGGCCGCCGACGTGGCCGCCCGCTGGCCGGTGCCCGGGCCCCACGACGACAAGTACTCGCAGGGCGTCACCGGCGTGATGGCCGGCTCGTCGACCTATCCGGGCGCCGCCGTGCTGTGCACCGGCGCCGCCGTCGCCGCCACCTCCGGCATGGTCCGCTACGCCGGCAGCGCGCACCGCGAGGTGCTCGCGCACTGGCCCGAGGTGATCGCCTCGCCCACCCCCGCCTCGGCCGGCCGGGTGCAGTCTTGGGTCGTCGGCCCGGGACTGGGCACCGACGACGTCGGGGCGGCGGCGCTGTGGTTCGCGCTGGAAACCGACCTGCCGGTGATCGTGGATGCCGACGGGCTGACCATCCTGGCCGCGCACCCCGAGTTGGTGGCCAACCGCACCGCGCCGACGGTGCTGACCCCGCACGCGGGTGAATTCGCCCGGCTGGCGGGTAACCCGCCGGGTGATGACCGGGTGGGCGCGTGCCGCAAGCTGGCCGACGCGTTCGGCGCCACGGTGCTGCTCAAGGGCAACGTCACCGTCATCGCCGACCCGGGCGGCCGGGTCTACCTCAATCCGGCCGGGCAGTCCTGGGCGTCCACCGCCGGCTCCGGTGACGTGTTGTCCGGCATGATCGGCGCGCTGCTGGCCGCGGGCCTGCCGGCGGTCGAGGCGGCCGCCGCCGCGGCCTTCGTGCACGCGCGCGCGGCAGCGTGCTCGGCCGCCGACCCCGGCCCCGGCGAGGCCCCCACCTCGGCCTCGCGCATCGTGCCGCACATCCGAGCCGCCCTGGCCGCCCTATAGAGAGGATCTCGTCGTGCCCCAACACCCGTCCATGCCCGCCCACTCGATCGCGCCCGCCTACACCGGCCGCCTGTTCACCGCGCCGGTGCCGGCGCTGCGGATGCCCGACGAGTCGATGGATCCCGAGGCTGCCTACCGCTTCATCCACGACGAGCTGATGCTCGACGGCAGCTCCCGGCTGAATCTGGCCACCTTCGTGACGACCTGGATGGATCCCGAGGCCGGCAAGCTGATGGCCGAGACGTTCGACAAGAACATGATCGACAAGGACGAATACCCGGCGACCGCGGCCATCGAGCAGCGCTGCGTGTGCATGGTGGCCGACCTGTTCCACGCCGACGGGCTGCGCGACGACGACCCGTCCAGCGCCACCGGGGTGTCGACGATCGGTTCCAGCGAGGCCGTGATGCTCGGCGGTCTGGCGATGAAGTGGCGGTGGCGCGAGAAGGTGGGCCGGAAAAAAGGGGGGGACTGGAAGGGCCGCACCCCGAACCTGGTGATGGGCTCCAACGTCCAGGTGGTCTGGGAGAAGTTCTGCCGCTACTTCGACGTCGAACCGCGCTACCTGCCGATGGAGGAGGGGCGCTACGTCATCACCCCCGAGCAGGTCGTCGACGCCGTCGACGAGGACACCATCGGGGTGGTGGCGATCCTGGGCACCACCTACACCGGGGAGCTGGAACCCATCGCCGAGATCTGCGCGGCCCTGGACAAGCTGGCCGCCGGCGGGGGAGTCGACGTCCCCGTGCATGTCGACGCGGCCAGCGGCGGATTCGTCGTGCCGTTCCTGCACCCCGAGCTCAAGTGGGACTTCCGGCTGCCGCGGGTGGTGTCGATCAACGTCAGCGGCCACAAGTACGGGCTGACCTACCCCGGCGTCGGGTTCGTGGTGTGGCGCAGCAAGGAGTACCTGCCCGAGGATCTGGTGTTCCACGTCAACTACCTGGGCGGCGACATGCCGACCTTCACGCTGAACTTCTCCCGGCCCGGCAACCAGGTCGTCGGCCAGTACTACAACTTCCTGCGGCTGGGACGCGAGGGCTACACGCAGGTGATGCAGACGCTGTCGTCGACCGCACGCTGGCTGGGCGAGCAGCTGCGCACCGGCGAGCACTGTGAGCTGATCTCCGACGGTTCGGCGATCCCGGTGGTCAGCTTCCGGCTCGCCCGCGGGCTGGGCTACACCGAGTTCGACGTCTCCCACGAGCTGCGCGGCTACGGCTGGCAGGTGCCGGCCTACACCATGCCCGACAACGCCACCGACATCTCGGTGCTGCGCATCGTGGTGCGCGAGGGCCTGTCCGCCGACCTGGCCCGGGCCCTGCACGACGACGCCCGCACCGCGCTGGCCAGCCTCGACAAGCTCAAGCCGGGCGGGCACTACCGCGCCGAGCACTTCGCGCACTGACGGTTGGTCCGGAGGCGCCGAGCGCTCTGGGACAATGGCTGCCGTGTCCGCAACGCCGATATCCCTGACCCCGGGCGTCCTCGCCGAGGCCCTGGTGGACCTGGGCGCGATTGAGCACAACGTGCGGCTGCTGTGCGAGCAGGCCGGCGGCGCGCAGGTGATGGCGGTGGTCAAGGCCGACGGCTACGGCCACGGGGCCGCCCAGACGGCGCGCGCCGCGCTGGCCGCGGGGGCGGCCGAATTGGGCGTCGCCACCATCGCCGAGGCCCTGGCGCTGCGCGCGGACGGCATCACCGCGCCCGTGCTGGCCTGGTTGCACCCGCCCGGCATCGACTTCGGCCCCGCGCTGCTGGCCGACGTGCAGATCGCCGTGTCCTCGGAGCGCCAGCTCGACGACCTGGTGGACGCGGCGCGCCGCACCGGACGGACCGCGACCGTCACCGTCAAGGTGGACACCGGACTGAACCGCAATGGGGTGCCGCCCGCGCAATACCCCGCGCTGCTGACCGCGCTGCGCCGGGCCGTCGCCGAGGAGGCCGTCGTGCTGCGGGGTCTGATGTCGCACATGGTCTACGCCGATGAGCCCGCCAACCCCGTGAACAACCTTCAGGCCCAACGCTTCGCCGCCTTGCTGGCCCAGGCGCGCGATCAGGGCGTGCGGTTCGACGTGGCGCACCTGTCGAACTCGTCGGCCACCATGTCTCGTCCCGACCTGGCCTTCGACATGGTGCGCCCCGGCATCGCGATCTACGGGCTGAGCCCGGTGCCCGAGCGTGGCGACATGGGTCTGGTGCCGGCGATGACGGTGAAATGCTCTGTGGCGCTGGTGAAGTCGATCCGCGCGGGGGAGAGCGTGTCCTACGGCCACACCTGGACCGCGCAGCGCGACACCAACCTCGCGCTGCTGCCGGTCGGTTACGCCGACGGCATCTTCCGGTCGCTGGGCGGCCGGCTCGAGGTGTTGATCAACGGCAGCCGGCGCCCGGGCGTCGGGCGGATCTGCATGGACCAGTTCGTCGTCGACCTCGGCCCGGGGCGCGTCGACGTGGCCGAAGGCGACGAGGCGATCCTGTTCGGGTCCGGCGCGAGCGGCGAGCCCACCGCGCAGGACTGGGCCGACCTGCTCGGCACCATCCACTACGAAGTCGTGACCAGCCCCCGCGGGCGGATCACCAGGACCTACCGCGAGGCGCGAACCGTTGAGTCCTGAGGAACCCCGCAGGCGCCGCAAGGGCAGGGCCTGGCTTGCGGGAGGCGCGGGGGTGACCGCCGTGGCCACCATCATCGGCGCCTCGGCCCGCCGGTCGATGACCCAGCGCGCCACGGTCGAAGACCCCTATGCGAACGAGGATTTCAACCGGCTCGAGGACGACGCCGGCCTGGTGGTGACCACGCCCGACGGGATTCCGCTGGCGGTGCGCGATACCGGCCCGGCCGATGCGCCGTTGACGCTGGTCTTCGTCCATGGGTTCTGCCTGCAGATGGGCGCGTTTCATTTTCAGCGCACCCGGTTGCCCGAGCAGTTGGGCCCCGACGTCCGGATGGTGTTCTACGACCAGCGCGGCCACGGCAGGTCCGGCGAGGCCGACCCCGAGACCTACACGCTGACCCAACTCGGCAGGGACCTGCAAACCGTGCTGAACGTGGTGGCACCGCGCGGAATGATCGTGCTGGTGGGCCACTCGATGGGCGGCATGACGGTGTTGTCCCACGCCCGCCAGTTCCCCGAGCAATACGGACGCCGCATCGTGGGCGCCGCGCTGATTTCGTCCGCGGCCGAAGGGGTGTCCAGGTCACCGCTGGGCGAGATCCTGAAAAACCCTGCGCTGGAAGCGGTTCGGGTCGCCGCGCGGTCCGCGCCGAAGCTGATGCACAGGGGGCGCAACGTGTCCCGGTCGTTGATCGGCCCGGTGCTGCGGGCCGCCTCCTACAGCGACCTGCAGGTCAGCCGCAGCCTGGACGCGTTCTCGCAGCGGATGATGAATAGCACCCCGATCCCCACCATGGTCGGCTTTCTGGACGCGCTGGAAGAGCACGACGAGACCGCCGGGCTGTGGACGCTGCTGCGGGTCCCGACGCTGATCGCGTGCGGCGACCACGACCTGCTCACCCCCGATGAATATTCGCGCAAGATGGCCGCCAGCCTGCCGCAGGCCGAGCTGGTCATCGTCGTCGGCGCGAGCCACCTGGCGCTGCTGGACAAGCCCGACGCCATCAACGGCGGGCTGGTCCGACTGGTCCGGCGGGCCACCCCGGGCAAGGCGGCGCTGCGCATGCGGCGGATGCGAGAAAGGTTGCGGCGCCGTGGCTGAACTCGACGGCGGCACCGCGACCTGTGACCGGGTCGAGGACACCATGGCGCTGGGCTCGCGGCTGGCGCAACACCTGCGGGCGGGGGACGTGGTGGTGCTCTCGGGTCCGCTCGGGGCGGGAAAGACCGTGCTGGCCAAGGGGATTGCGGCGGCGATGGATGTCGACGGGCCGGTGACCTCGCCGTCCTACGTGCTGGCACGCGTGCATCCGCCGCGGCGCGCGGGCGCCCCGACCATGATTCACGTCGACATGTACCGGCTGCTCGACCACACCGACAATCAGGGCGCCGATCTGCTCGCCGAGCTCGATTCGCTGGACTTGGACAGCGATCTCGACGACGCTGTCGTGGTGGTGGAATGGGGTGAGGGCCTGGTCGAGCGGCTCGCCGAGCGGCATCTGGACATCCGGCTCGAGCGCGTCACCGGATCCGACGTGCGGATCGCGACCTGGCGGTGGGCCGACAACGCCGACAACGCCGACACCGGGGGCGAGTCATGACGATCGTCCTTGCCCTCGACACCTCGACCCCGGCGGTGACGGCCGGCCTGGTGCGGCGTGACGACCTGTGCGTGCTCGCCGAGCGGGTCACCGTCGACGCCCGGGCCCACGCCGAACGCCTCACCCCGAATGTCCTTGCTGCCCTGGCCGATTCGGGATTGGGGATGGCCGACCTGGGCGCCGTCGTGGTGGGCTGCGGACCGGGCCCGTTCACCGGCCTGCGCGCGGGCATGGCCACCGCCGCCGCCTACGGGCACGCCCTCGGCATCCCCGTGCGCGGCGTGTGCAGCCTGGACGCGATCGGCGTGCGGACCAGCGGGGACGCCTTGGTGGTGACCGACGCCCGCCGCCGCGAGGTCTATTGGGCGCGCTACCGCGACGGCGTGCGCACCCACGGCCCGGCCGTCAACGCGCCGGCCGACGTCGACCCGGGTGCCGCGGCGGCCGTCGCCGGCTCACCCGAACACGCCGCCCTGTTCGGCTTGCCGGTGGGTGAACCGAGCTGCCCGACACCGGCCGGACTGGTTGCGGCGGTGGCCGATTGGTCCGCCGACCCCGAGCCGCTGGTGGCCCTGTACCTGCGTCGGCCCGACGCCAAACCGTTGGCCACGCGGCGATGACCGCCCACAGCGAGCCCGCGACCCTCGGCGGCCTGACCCGGGCCGACGCCCAGCGCTGCGCCGAGCTGGAGGCGCAGCTCTTCGACGGCGACGACCCGTGGCCCGCGGCGGCATTCCATCGCGAATTGGCCAGTGCCCACAACCATTACGTGGGCGCGCGGGTGGGCGAGACGCTGGTCGGCTACGCCGGCATCTCGCGATTGGGCCGCACCCCGCCCTACGAATACGAGGTGCACACCATCGGCGTGGATCCGGCGTACCAGGGCCGGGGCATCGGCCGCCGGCTGCTCGACGAGCTGCTGAGGTTCGCCGACGGCGGCGCGGTGTACCTGGAGGTCCGCACCGACAACCAGGCCGCCATCGGGCTGTACACCAGCGTCGGGTTCGAGCAGATCGGCCTGCGCCGCCGCTATTACCGGGTCAGCGGCGCCGACGCGTACACGATGCGGCGGGAGGCCCACGGCGCATGACAACCATTCTTGCCATCGAAACCTCCTGCGACGAAACGGGAGTCGGCATCGCCCGGCTGGACCCCGACGGCACCGTGACGCTGCTGGCCGACGAGGTGGCCTCCAGCGTCGACGAACACGTGCGGTTCGGCGGCGTGGTGCCCGAGATCGCCTCACGCGCGCATCTGGAGGCGCTGGGACCGGCCATGCGCCGCGCGTTGTCGACCGCCGGGCTGGACAGGCCCGACGTCGTCGCGGCCACCATCGGGCCCGGGCTGGCCGGCGCCCTGCTGGTGGGAGTCGCTGCGGCCAAAGCCTATTCGGCGGCCTGGGGGGTGCCCTTCTATGCGGTGAACCACCTGGGCGGGCATCTGGCCGCCGACGTCTATGAGCACGGGCCGCTGCCCGAGTGCGTGGCGCTGCTGGTCTCCGGCGGCCACACCCACCTGCTGCACGTGCGTTCGCTCGGCGAGCCGATCATCGAGCTGGGCAGCACCGTCGACGACGCCGCCGGCGAGGCCTACGACAAGGTGGCGAGGCTGCTGGGGCTCGGCTACCCGGGCGGCAGGGTGCTCGACGAGCTGGCCCGCACGGGCGATCGCGACGCGATCGCCTTTCCGCGCGGCATGACCGGGCCGCGTGACGACCCCTACGCGTTCAGCTTCTCCGGCCTCAAGACGGCCGTCGCGCGCTACCTGGAAAGCCACCCCGACGCGGTGAACGCCGACATCGCGGCCGGCTTTCAGGAGGCCGTCGCCGACGTGCTCACCAAAAAGGCCGTGCGCGCCGCCACCGGGCTGGGCGTGCGGACCCTGCTGATCGCGGGCGGGGTGGCCGCCAATTCCCGGCTGCGTGAGCTGGCGGAGCGGCGCTGCGCCGAGGCGGGCCTGACGCTGCGCATCCCCAGGCCCCGGCTGTGCACCGACAACGGGGCGATGATCGCGTCGTTCGCGGCGCATCTGGTCGCCGCGGGGGCGCCGCCGTCGGCGCTGGATGTGCCCAGCGACCCGGGGCTGCCCGTGGTGAAAGCGCAGGTGAGTTGATGTTCGCTGAGCGCGGACACGCCGACGCTGGAGAAGCAGCGGGGGGCCCTTGAGTGCTAGCACTCGCATGTATAGAGTGCTAGGTGGCAATCGGCCAAGCCCTGTGTCGGCACCCGCGACGACGGCGCTCGGGCGCGGACGAATGCCGAACACCTGATAACTCGGAAGGTGCGGGCTCAACCCGTGCCGGCCGTCAACTCCGGTCCGGGCGCGTCCCGGACCCGACCCAACAGTGGAGGCTCCAATCGTGGCGAAGGTGAATATCAAGCCACTCGAGGACAAGATTCTCGTGCAGGCCAACGAGGCCGAGACCACGACCGCGTCTGGTCTGGTCATTCCTGACACCGCCAAGGAGAAGCCGCAGGAAGGCACCGTCGTCGCAGTCGGCCCCGGCCGGTGGGACGAAGACGGCGCGAAGCGCATCCCGCTGGACGTCTCGGAAGGCGACACCGTCATCTACAGCAAGTACGGCGGCACCGAGATCAAGTACGGCGGCGAGGAGTACCTGATCCTGTCGGCACGCGACGTGCTGGCTGTCGTCTCCAAGTAAGAACCGTGTTCCGCCCCGGCGATCCCCGCGTCCCGCGCGGGTGATTTCCGGGGCGGCATGCGTTTGGGGCTAGTGGCGATCGCAAGCGCGGCGAAGCCGGGCGAAGCGGGTCGCCACCATTCAAACAAGGAGCCTGATGAGCAAGATCATTGAGTACGACGAGACCGCGCGTCGCGCCATCGAGGCGGGCGTGAACACGCTCGCCGACGCGGTACGGGTGACGCTCGGGCCGCGCGGCCGGCATGTGGTGCTGGCCAAGGCATTCGGTGGCCCGGCGGTCACCAACGACGGTGTGACCGTCGCGCGTGAGATCGACCTGGAAGACCCGTTCGAGAACCTGGGCGCCCAGCTGGTGAAGTCGGTGGCCACCAAGACCAACGACGTCGCCGGCGACGGCACCACGACGGCGACCGTGCTGGCGCAGGCGCTGGTCAAGGGCGGCCTGCGGCTGGTCGCGGCCGGCGCCAACCCCATCGAGTTGGGGGCGGGGATCAGCAAGGCCGCCGACGCGGTGTCCGAGGCGCTGCTGTCCGCGGCCACCCCGGTCTCCGGCAAGGACGCGATCGCGCAGGTGGCGACCGTGTCCTCACGCGACCAGCTGCTGGGTGAGCTGGTCGGTGAGGCGATGACCAAGGTCGGCACCGACGGCGTGGTCAGCGTCGAAGAATCCTCGACGCTGAGCACCGAGCTCGAGTTCACCGAGGGCGTCGGTTTCGACAAGGGCTTCCTGTCGGCGTATTTCGTCACCGACTTCGACTCCCAGCAGGCCGTGCTGGACGACCCGGTGATCCTGTTGCACCAGGACAAGATCAGTTCGCTGCCCGACCTGCTGCCGATGCTGGAGAAGGTCGCCGAATCGGGCAAGCCGCTGTTGATCATCGCCGAGGACATCGAGGGCGAGGCGCTGGCCACCCTGGTCGTCAACTCCATCCGTAAGACGCTGAAGGCAGTCGCGGTCAAGGCGCCGTTCTTCGGCGACCGCCGCAAGGCGTTCTTGGAGGACCTGGCGATCGTGACCGGCGGCCAGGTGATCAACCCGGACGCGGGCCTGTTGCTGCGCGAGGTCGGCACGGACGTGCTGGGCTCGGCCCGCCGCGTGGTGGTCAGCAAGGACGACACCGTCATCGTCGACGGCGGCGGCACCAAGGATGCGGTGGCCAACCGCATCAAGCAGCTGCGCGCCGAGATCGAGGCGAGCGACTCCGACTGGGACCGCGAGAAGCTGCAGGAGCGGCTGGCCAAGCTGGCCGGCGGTGTGGCGGTGATCCAGGTGGGAGCGGCCACCGAGACGGCGCTCAAGGAACGCAAGGAAAGCGTCGAGGACGCTGTCGCGGCCGCGAAAGCCGCTGTCGAGGAAGGCATTGTCGCCGGTGGCGGCTCGGCGCTGCTGCAGACCCGCAAGGCGCTGGAGACGCTGCGCGCATCGCTGAGCGGCGACCAGGCACTGGGTGTCGGCGTCTTCTCCGAGGCGCTGGCGGCGCCGCTGTACTGGATCGCCACCAACGCCGGGCTCGACGGCGCGGTCGCGGTGCACAAGGTGACCGAGCTGCCCAACAGCCACGGCCTGAACGCGGACAAGCTGACCTACGGCGACCTGATCGCCGACGGCGTCATCGACCCGGTCAAGGTCACCCGCTCGGCGGTGCTCAATGCCGCGTCGGTGGCCCGGATGGTCCTGACCACCGAGACGGCGGTCGTCGACAAGCCGGCCGAGGAGGCCGACGACCATGGCCACGGTCATCACCACCACCACTGAGTGAACGACGACAAGCGCCCCCGGTTGCATGGCCGGGGGCGCTTGTTTGTTGGCTGACCGCGCCCACGAGCCGCGGTTGAGCGTCTACGGTCGCGGCATGGACCGCATCTGGCAGTGGGCGTGGGATCGGTATAAGACGAGATACTCGTGGGCGATTGGCGCGGTCCTCTACGCCCTGACCCTGCCGATCTTCCTTCTTCCGTCGTTCTGTGTTGTCGCTCTCGAAGGATCTGGCCACTACGTCGAGACCGTCACCGTGAACATTGTCGCCGGGTTGGTGCTGGTGTACATGCTCGTGCTTCCTGGCCGGGGCGGCAGTGGTGTCGTGGACCGTTGGGCGGCCGGCCGGGATGTTGATCGGGCGCGGGCATTGCACTCCACCTACAGGTGGGGCCGGCGGACAATTGCCCGAGCCGTGGTGGTCACCGCTGTCTGGGCTGCCCTGCTCTTGGTCGTCGTGGCTGGGATCGCCGGGGCGTCGGGGTGGCGGCTGGTCCAATACGGGATCATGGGCGCCGCAATGGGAACGGGCATCCAGCTCATCGGTGTGCACAGCTTCGTGGAAGCGGCGCTGCGGCCGGCCAGGTCTGCTATCGCTGATAGCACTGCAATCGGCGACTCCCTGCCTCGGTCTCATCCGAGCTTTGCGGCGTGGGTGAACGTCTCCATGCTCGGCGTCGCGTTCACGTTCGCCCTCTCAAGTGCGCTGCTGGCGGTGGTTTTCGAGCGAGCTGGACGTTTCCCGCTGCTTTACCTCCTGATCGCGGCCGGGATGATCCTCTGCTTCGCGGTACCTATCACCGTCGCCGCGGTGTTCGCGCCTTCGCTGCGGCCGATTCGCGACCTGGCCGAAGGGACGAAACGGGTTGCGGCGGGCGACTACAGCCGGCGCCTGCCAGTGGTTCAGGACGACGACCTTGGCGCGTTGGCCGCGTCGTTCAACCGCATGCAGGCGGGATTGGCTGAGCGGCAACGACTTCAGGGCGCGTTCGGGACCTATGTCGACCCGGCTCTAGCCGCGCGACTGCTCGAGCAAGGTGACGACGTCTTCACCGGCGAGCGCCGCGAGGTGACAGTGATGTTCGTCGACGTCCGCGACTTCACCCCGTTCGCCGAGGCCAACACTGCCGAGGACACCGTCGCCCGGCTTAATGCTTTGTTCGAGATCGTGGTGCCTGCGGTGGTCGATGCCGGTGGCCATGTCAACAAGTTCCTCGGCGACGGCGCGCTGGCCGTCTTCAACGCCCCTAACGATCTTGCCGATCATGCCGACGCGGCGGCGAGCGCGGCGTTGCGCATTCAGCACTTGGTAGCCGAACGATTCGGCGGAGCAGTGCGGGTCGGCATCGGGATCAACACCGGTGCAGTGATCGCCGGAACCATCGGCGGCGGAGGCAAACTCGAATTCACGCTCATCGGTGACGCCGTGAACGTCGCCGCCCGCGTCGAACAGCTCACCAAAACCACCGGGGACGCGATCCTGTTGACCCAGCAGACCGTCGACGCCTTGGCTTCTCGACCGGCCGGACTCGTCGACCGGGGATCCCACGAATTGAAAGGCAAGTCAGCCGCTGTCAACGTCTTCGGGCTCGATACAGCGGTTCGTCGCGTCGAGTGAAGGCGGTGGTGCCGCGCACTACTTCACCGAAATCCCGCCGTCCACCGGCAATGTGACTCCGGTGATATAGCGGCCCGAGCGCCCACAGAGGTAGACCATCGCCTCGCTCACATCCGCGGCTTCGATGAGCTCTACCGGCAGCGGCGCCTGCAACGCTGATGCACCTTCGGGATGCTCGGCCATCAATTGGGCAAAAGGTTCGTTGACGATCATCGGCGTCGCGACCCCGGTCGGATGCACCGTGTTGACGCGAATGTTTTTCTCCGCCAGGGATGTTGCGTAGTACCTCATCAGCCCGACAACGCCGTGTTTTGCTGCGTGGTAGCCGGCCAAGCCGTGGCTGCGGCTACTGAACGTCGGGCAAAGGCTGTTCAACCCAGCGGTCGAGCTCGTGATCACGATGGCCCCGCCCTCGCCATGGTCGAGCATCCCGGGCAGGGCCGCCTCGACCGTGTAGTACACGCCGTTGAGCATCACACTGACCGAATCGACGAAGGCAGCGATGTCATGGCGCTGTTCGCCGACCCCCGGCAGGATCCCGGCGTTGGCGAGTACGAAATCGATTCTGCCGAACTCGGCCAGGCCGTTGGCGACTGCGGTTCGTAGCACCTGGAAATCGCGGACGTCGCCCTGCGCTGCGACGATCCGGCGGCCGGTCTTTTCGACCAGGTTGACGGTCTCGTCGAGATCCTCTGGGGTGGTCATCGGGTAGGCGACACTGTCGATCTGACCGCAGAGATCGACGGCGATGATGTCGGCACCCTCCTCGGCGAACCGCACCGCATGCGACCGACCTTGCCCACGGGCGGCGCCGGTGATGAACGCGACCTTCCCATCGAATTGCTTCGACATGACGCTCTCCCTTCGGTTGTGAGCCGAGTATCCGCCGAGCGGCTCGGGTTTGATCGGGTAATCGATTACTCGCTTTTGCTCATGCTCGGCGGCATCTCGGCGTTTACTTTCGCGGCATGGACCGCATCTGGCAATGGGCGTGGGATCGGCACGGCGCGAGGTATACGTGGGTGGCCTTCGCGATCACCGTCGTCCTGGGGGCGCCGACCTTCCTCGGATGGTCGTTTGTCGTTGTCGCGTTCCAGAAGTCGGATCACTACGTCGAGGCGGCCGCGGTCACCCTGGTCGGCATGCTGGTGCTGCAGTACCTGGTGGTACTTCCCGGCCTAGGCCGCCTGCGCCTTGCCGAGCGGTGGGCGGCCGGCCGCGAGGTCGACGCGGCCAGGGCGCTGGAGCAGACCTATGTCTTCGCGCGCGGGTGCGCCGCCCGGGCCGTGGGTGTCACCGCGGTCTGGGCCGCGCTGCTGTTCGGCGGTGTCGGTGTGATCGCCGGGGCGAGCGGGTCGCGGCTGGTGCAGTTCGCGGTGCTGGGCGCCGTCATCGGAGGCGTCGCCCAGCTGGCCTCCGTGCACAGCTACGTGGAAGGGGCGCTGCGGCCGGTGCGGGCCGCCATCACCGGTGACAGCGGGATCGGTGATTCCCTGCCGCGCTCTCGGCCGACCTTCGCCGCCTGGGCGAACGTGTCCATGCTGTCGGTCGCGTTCACGAACGCCGTCACCGCCGCGATAGTCGCGATCGTGTTCGCCCGCGTCGTCGATGCGCCCCTGCTGGCCATCGGGATCGGGAGCGTGCTATTGATCGGCTTCACCATGCCGGTCAGCGTCGGCGCCATCTTCGCACCGTCCCTTCGACCCATTCGCGACCTCGCCGAGGGAACCGAACGCGTTGCCGCCGGCGACTACAGCCGGCGCCTGCCGGTGGTCCAGGACGACGACCTCGGGGCGCTGGCGGCGTCGTTCAATCGCATGCAGGCGGGTTTGGCTGAGCGGCAACGACTTCAGGGCGCGTTCGGGACCTACGTCGACCCCATTCTGGCGGCCCGGTTATTGCAGCAGGGCGACGATGTCTTCACCGGGGAGCGCCGCGACGTGACGGTGATGTTCGTCGACGTCCGCGATTTCACCCCGTTCGCCGAGGCCAACACTGCCGAGGACGCCGTCGCCCGGCTCAATGCTTTGTTCGAGATAGTGGTTCCCGCCGTGGTCGACGCCGGCGGGCACGTCAACAAATTCCTCGGCGATGGCGCTCTCGCCGTTTTCGGCGCCCCCAACGATCTTGAGCGACATGCCGATGCCGCGGTGAATACCGCCGTATCGATTCATCGCCGCGTCGCCGAGCGATTCGAAGGGGAGCTTCGCATCGGCATCGGGATCAATACCGGCAAGGTGATCGCCGGAACCATCGGCGGCGGAGGCAAACTCGAATTCACGCTCATCGGCGACGCCGTGAACGTCGCCGCCCGCGTCGAACAGCTCACCAAAACCACCGGGGACGCGATCCTGCTGACCCAGCAGACCGTCGACGCGCTGCGGTCCCCGCCAATGGGACTGACGGACAGGGGTTTTCACGCCCTGAAGGGAAAGTCGGCCGAGGTGCAGGTGTTCGGCATCGGCCCCGCGTCGGCGGCGACGTCGTAGACGGTGTCGATGCCGTAGTCTGCACTCGTATTCCACACTCCACGAGGAGTCCCGCCCATGACGCAAGTGCTGCAGACCGAGGTGTGTGTTGCCGGCGGCGGTCCCGCCGGGATGGTTCATGCTCTGCTGCTCGCCCGGGCCGGAATCCGGGTCGTGGTCTTGGAGAAGCACAACGACTTCCTGCGCGACTTCCGCGGCGACACCGTGCACCCGTCCACCCTGCGGATCATGGACGAGCTGGGGTTCATCGACGAGTTCCTGCGGCTACCGCACACCAAGATCGACCGGGTCGCCTTCGACACCGACGGCTCCATTCGCACCTTCGGCAATTTCAAGGTGCTCAAGCGGCTCGGTTTCCGGCAGCCCTATATCGCCATGATGCCGCAGTGGGACTTCCTCGACTTCCTCGCCGAAAAGGCTTCTGCCTACCCCGAATTCACCTTGCTTCGCAATGCCGAGGTCACCGACGTCATGGTCGAAGGCGACCGGGTGGCCGGGGTGCGCACGCCGGACCTCGAGGTGCGCGCCCAGCTGGTGATCGCCGCGGATGGACGCAAGTCCGCGGTGCGCGCCGCGGCGGGGCTGCAGACCGCAGCGGCGCACTCGCCGATGGATGTGCTGTGGTTCCGGCTGAAATGGCGCCCCGGCGACCCCCAGGAACTGTTCGCGGTGCTGCGCAAGGGCCTGATGATGGCGATGATCTACCGGGGCGATTACTGGCAGATCGCCTATTTGATGCCGAAGGGATCAAACCCGCGGGAGGGATCCCTCGAGGAGTTCAAGGAGCGGATCGCGACCGCGCAACCGCGGCTGCGAGAGCACGTCAACGACCTGAGTTCGTGGGACGACACCAGCGAACTCGACGTGCGGGTGGATCGGCTCGAGACGTGGTGGCGAACGGGCCTGCTGTGCATCGGCGACGCGGCGCACGCCATGTCGCCGGCCGGCGGGGTCGGCATCAACCTCGCGGTGGCCGACGCGGTGGCCGCGGCCAACGTCCTGTGCGCCCCGCTGCGCGAGGGCCGGGTGACCGACGAAGACCTCGCGAGAGTGCAGCGGCGGCGCGAGCTACCCACCCGGATCGTCCAGGCTTTTCAGGTGTTCATGCAGGACAGGGCGATCGCGCCCAACTTGAGCGGTGACCTGTCCCCGATTCGCGTCCCCAAGATCGTGGGTATGGGTCCGCTGCAAGCGATTCCGCCGATTTTCGTCGGACGTGGTTTTCGTCCCGAGCATGTCCGCACGCCGGATGTGCACTCCCGGTAGCGCCGTCAGAGCCCGGCGATGACGATGACGACGCCGACCACGATGCACGGCGCCAGGGAGACCAGCAGGACGCTGACCAACTTCTCCTTTGCCGCCGAGGCCTCGTGGTCGCCGGTCGCGATCGGCGCGAGCCTGCCGCCGGCGCCCCATGCCGCCGCGAGCAGCGTCGCCAACCAGTTCGCGTAGGCGGCGTAGACGACGAGGGCCGCCGCCGTGATTGCCCACGCCTCGGGCAGGTGGACGTGCGGCCAGAGCAGGCCCAGCAACACGAGGAACATGCCGTTGAGGACCCCCTCGAGGTGACTCGACAGCGCCATGCGCCGGTTTTTCAACACGGGCAGGGGCAATCCGGTGAACAGTCCGAGCAGGAACAAGACCAGCCCGAGGGTGAACAGCAGCGTCTGCATGTCAGCACACTAGGGGCGTTTGGCGGCGCCTGCGGTCGATTGCGGGCGAAGCGAGTACCCGCGACGCGGTCGGCGACGAAGATGGCCCCCATGGGTAGGCCGATATTTTCTGTCACTCCCGGCTATGGCGACCACCAGCTTCGGGAGTTCCACTATGCGCAGGCCGTTCGCTACGGGGACCGGGTGGAGACGGCCGGGCAGGGAGGGTGGGACGAGCACTGGCGCTATCCGGAGTCGGCGCGCGACGAGATCATTGCGGCTTTCGACAACGTCGAACGGACGTTGTCGACGGCGGGAGCCTCCTGGCGCGACGTGGTGCACGTGCACTCCTATCACGTCCCCGGAGCGGATGGCCGGATCGGGTCCGAGCACCTGGACACCATGGTCGAACAGTTTCGCCGGCGCATGGGCGAGCACGCGCCCCTGTGGACATGCATCGGCGTCGCCGCGCTGGCGAGTCCGAAGATGCGCGTCGAGATCCAAGTCACCGCGGTCGTCTGAGCCGTGACTAACGCGGTGCGGTGAGTCCGGCAGGCACGGAGGCGCCGAGATGCTCCAGCAACGTGGCCAGCTTGTGATCCAATTCGATTCCTACCGTGGTGATTTGAGGTGTGTTGAAGCTGCTGAACCGCGTGCTGGGTTGGTCAACGGTAAACCATGTGGTGCCGTCGGCGTCCTCCACAATGGCAGTGCGCAACGGCGTATAGAGCAGAACGGCCGGGTTGTACCGGTACATCTTCTGCGCGATCGTGTGATTGCCCATCAGGTACTCGACGCAACGGCCGCGGTCGCCGGCCAGCCGCATCAGCGACGTGAAATCGTGTGACCAATAGAGAATGAAGCCGTGCGGCGCGTTCTGGGCGGTGGCCTCTAGAACGGTCTGCCAGTCGGCTTCTCGTTCGATGAGGGAGTCGAATATCTCGCTCTGGAAAGCAGGCACCGCTTGCTCGTAGCGATTCTTGAACCCGTCGAACGTGTCGTCGATCTGGATCGTCAACCGGTCGACCTGATGTGAGGCCGTCTCGATCGATCCGTGCAGTGATTTGGTCATGGTGTTTCCTCGTTACAGTTGTTTATCGAAATACGTTGGAAGGCAGCGCTTGTCAGGACGCAATTCCCAGTTCGGCAAGCCTGGTCCGGTTCTGCTCGAGCCATTCGCGCTCGTGGCCGGACGCGGGGATGAACAAGCCGGCATCCATGACATTCGTGGGATCGACTTCGGCGATCGAGATCCATAGGTCGGCCTCGGGCTGGCCCGAGTTACGCGTCCAGATCTGCGCGAGCTGACGCAGCATTGCCTGCCGCGTCATGAGGTCACGTCCGTGGCGGTTGAAGCCGAGAATCAACGACTGCGTTGCCGGTTTGCCGGCCGTGAAGCAGTCGCCCTCGGGGAGTTCGTGAAAAAGCACTTTGACCCACGCCGCCAACGCTCCGGTGGCGTCGCAGTACATGGTGGTCATCTCCTCGGCGATCTTGGCTTTCGCGGACCGGGTCAATAGGCCCTTCGGGCTGTAGCACTGGTAGACGGGCATGGCGTTCCTTTCGTGGTGCGGAGCGGGGCTCCGGCGAACAGAGATACTATGTCGTGCGACATACTTACAACTATTGCCGAGAGTACTGCGCTATCCAGGCACCTGCAAGGAGCTATGTATGATGGACGACATGCCAAGGAAGAGTGACAGCAAGGCGCGGATGACCGCCGCCGCGCGGCGCTTGTTCCGCGAACACGGTTATCTCGGCACTGCCCTGTCGGACGTAGTCACCGAGAGCGCCGCCCCGCGCGGGTCGATCTACTTTCACTTCCCGGGCGGGAAGGAAGAACTCGCCAGCGAGGTCACTCTTCTGCACGCTTCCGACCGCATCGCAGACATCAACCGCGCGGCGGCCAGCACCCGCACCGCGGCTGAACTGATCGCGGCGTTTATCGGGCGCGAACGCGATGAACTGGTGTCAAGCAACTACCGCGAGGGGTGCGCGGTCGCTCCCATCGTCATCGAGTCGACGCCCGCGTCCGACCAACTCAGCGATGTGACGCGGCGAGCCTTCCAGGATCTGATCACCACGCTCGCCGCCCGGCTCACCGAGAAAGGCCTGAGCCACGACAGGGCCGTGCAGCTGGCAACGAGCGTGTGGATCAATGTGGAGGGCGCGCTGATCCTCGGCCGCGCCCTGCGTAGTCCCGAGCCATTCGACACAGCGATCACCCAACTGACCGCAGTCGCCGATGCCGACTAGGCGACGCGAAACACCCCCGGTCCCTTGCGGATCGGGGGTGTTCCCCTTCATGGTGGCTCGAGCGTCAGCGCCCGGGAGGGAAGGTGGGCGGTGTCGTGACAGTCGTGGTCGGTGTCGACGTCAGGGTCGGGCTGCTGGTGACCGTGACGGTGCTGGTGCTCGTACTGGTGGATGCCGGCGGCACCACGGTGGTGGTGGTGCTGGTCGTCACGCTGGTGGTCGACGAGGTTGTGGTGGTCGACGACGCCGCGATCACACCGCAGGCCAGCCGCTTGCCGGATTCACCCGTCGGGGCGGTGCTGCCCAGATTGTCCGCGGTCTGGTGGATGATCAGCGCGGTGCCCGCACTGTTTCTGAGGTCGGCGGAGGTGAACGCGTTGCTGGTGGTGACCAGTTTGGCCGAACCGTCGGAGCGCACCTGCAAGGCGGTCAGGTCGCCGCTGGCCGGGTAACTCGTGTGATTGGGCGCCTGGTAAACGCTTCCGGCGGAGTCGAAGTCCCCGCTCGAGCCGCCGCTCGGCGCAGCCGAATTGGCCTCGCACTTGCCGACCGCGTGGATCTGCAGCCCGTGGAAACCGGGGCTGAGCACCTGGTTGGGTCCGGCTTCCACGGTCACCGTCGCATAGCCGTTGGCGAATTCGAACGTGGCGTTGGCCACCGGACTGCCGTCGGCGGTCTTCAGCTGGGTGGTCAGCCGCTCCGCGCCGGGGGTCGAGCTGGTCAACGGTGACGTATTGGGCTGGCTGCCTTGCTGGTTCGAGCACCCGGCTAGCGAGGCCACGGTCGCGGTGAACGCCGCGACCGCAAAGCATGCGGCCTTGTTCATTTGCGGTGCCTACCCACATTGGCCCGCGCCGAAACGGCCTACTCCGCGGGTTTGCGCACCTCGCTGGCCAGGTCGCGGTAGTCCCAAACCAGGTCGACCACCTCTTGCGCGGCCCGCCCCGCCGCGCCGGCGATCAAACCCACGATGCGGCCGAGGTGGGTCGCCGTCGTGTTCACGGCCTCAAAGACGTTGTTAATAGCGCGATCTGCCGCGGTGTCGGCCATCTGCGTTCCCCTCCGTTAGGCGTCCCCGGCGACCAAGCCTACCGGCCCAGCGACCTCGGCAGGGCCCTGCGGCCGCGGACTCGGACAGTTGTCGAGGGGGTTCGATGCGGCCGGGTGGTGCGCCCGAACATCCGCGTCGCACGTGTCCTCGCTCGAATCCATTGGGGCGGGCGCAAATCGCGCGCGCCGTGCGGGACTTAGGCCGACCGGCGGATGGTGCGCCCCCGGCCGATGTCGCCCTTGAGCAGCAGGTCGCGCTCGGACTCGGACAGGCCGCCCCAAACCCCGTAGGGCTCACCGACTTCGAGGGCGTGCGACCGGCACTCCTGGATGACCGGGCACTGCCGGCACATTTCCTTCGCGCGCTGCTCGCGCTGCATGCGGGCCCGGCCACGTTCACCGTCGGGGTGAAAGAACATCGACGAGTCAACGCCGCGGCATAAGCCCTGCAGTTGCCAATTCCAGATGTCGGCGTTGGGTCCAGGTAGCTGCTCCGGCTGTGGCATTGGTTCGTTCCCTCTCTGCACCGCCCGCTCGAGGTCAGGTTCGTGAAAGCGGTTGGGTGCAACTTAAATTAAGTGGAGTGGAGTCACCGATGACTACCCGTCATGCGTAGACGTTAGGGGCGGCGGTGAATTTCCGTCAATAGCCACTTAGCCCGGCAAAGTATGTGCCCGTTGGAGCAGAATTAACTTTGCGTTCATCTCGATTGAAATTGCGAAACGTATGCCGTGCTACCAGGCGGTTGGCCGAAACGAGATTGCCCAGCTCAGCGCGTGGTAGGGGGATAAGGCGAATTTATCCATGGGCTATAGTGATTAACGGTTCGGTAACATGAAGACCACAAACTGTTTACTACATCATTGTGATTGAAACTCGTCACACTTCCGTGATTGGGCGGCGGCTGGCCGGCGCCGCCTTCGGGGACCGCCCCGCCTGGCCGCTGCCGTCGGCGACGACGCCGGAGGAACTGTGGCTGCGCGCCGTGGCGGCCGGGGGCCAGGGGCGCTACGGCGCCGCCTACCGCGACCTCGCGGTGCTGCGGCGCATCGCGCCCACCGGGCGGCTGGCGTCGCTGGGCAGGAGCACGCAGGGGTCGTTTTTGCGCCAGCTCGGTTGGCACGGTGTGGCGCGGGGCTGGGACGGGCGCGCCCTGGCGCTGGCCGGCGGCGACCCCGAGGCGTGCGCCGACGCGCTTATCGGGCTGGCCGCCGACGCGCTGGGCGTCGGGCGCTTCGCGGCCGCGGCGACGCTGCTGGCGCGCACCGATCCGCTGCTTGCTTCGCCGAATTTTGAAGCGGCGGTGCCCGATCGGCTGCCGGTGCGCCGACGATGGGTGGCCGCCGAACTGGCGATGGCCCGCGGCGAAGGCGACGCCGCCGTCCGCCACGCCGGCGAAGGCGTGGAGCTGGCGGCGGCCATGACCGTCGCATCGCCCCGCCACCGGGTCAAAAGCGAAGTGGTGCTGGCCGCCGCGCTGTGCTGCGCGGGCAACCTCGAGCGTGCCCGCGCGCTCGCGGACGCCGCGCTGACGGATGCGGGCCGGTTAGGGCTGCTGCCACTGCGTTGGGCGCTGGCTTGCTTGCTGATCGATATCGGAAGCGTCACGTTTGTGGCACACCAACTGCACGAAATCCGCGATGTCTGCGCAGGCCAGGTGCGGCGCGCCGGTGGGACGTGGCGTTCCGCTTGAAACAGCCTCCCGACCGTTATTGTCATTTCGTTAGTTAGCCCGGTTGGCCCGCGATGTGTCCGCTTCGTAACGTTGGAGATATCACCGTCGATGACAATTCCAGCAGGGGAACGTCTCGACGCTGTGGTCGCCAAGGCCGTCACCGGCGACCACAACGCATTGAGGGAGGTGCTGGAGACCATCCGTCCGATCGTCGTGCGATATTGCCGAGCGCGTGTCGGCACCGTCGATCGGGGTGGCCTGTCAGCGGATGACGTGGCGCAGGAGGTGTGCTTGGCGACTATCACGGCGCTGCCGCGTTATCGCGATCGCGGGCGTCCATTCCTGGCCTTCCTGTACGGCATCGCGGCCCACAAGGTCGCCGATGCCCACCGCGCTGCCGGACGCGATCTCGCCTATCCCACCGAATCGATTCCCGATCGCTGGTCGAACGATGCGGGGCCCGAACAGCTTGCGATCGAAGCGGATTCGGTGAGCCGGATGAGCGAACTGCTCGAGATCCTGCCCGCCAAGCAACGCGAGATCCTGATCCTGCGCGTCGTCGTCGGCCTGTCCGCCGAGGAGACCGCGACCGCCGTCGGCAGCACCACCGGGGCCGTCCGAGTTGCCCAGCACCGCGCGCTGTCGCGGCTGAAATCCGAGATGATCGCGGCAGGTGACTGTGCCTGACTCCCTGGACGAATTCGCCCGCACCGACCTGCTGCTCGATGCGCTGGCCCAGCGCCGGCCGGTCTCCGGCAGCCAGGTCGAGGATCCCGACGACCCTGATTTTCAGGTGCTCACCACACTGCTGGAGGACTGGCGCGACAATCTGAGGTGGCCGCCGGCCAGCGCCCTGGTGACGCCCGAAGAGGCCGTCAACGCGTTGCGCACCGGACTGGCCGAACGGCGGCGCGGCCATCGCGGACTGGCCGTCGTCGGATCGGTGGCCGCGGCGCTGATGGTGCTCAGCGGCTTCGGCGCCATGGTGGTCGAGGCCCGGCCCGGCGGCACCCTGTACGGGCTGCACGCGATGTTCTTCGACCAGCCGCAGGTCCACGAAAAGCAGGAGATGCTGGCCGCCAAGGCCGACCTGGCGAAGGTGCAGGAATCGATCGACCGCGGCCAGTGGGACCAGGCCAAGAATCAGCTGACCGAGGTGAGCAGCTTGGTGGCCTCGATCGACGACCCGGCCAGCAAACAGGAACTGACCGACCAGCTGAAGCTGTTGAACGCGAAGGTCGACGCGCGCGACCCGAACGCCACGCTCCCGGTCGCCCCGCCTCCCGCGGCGCCGGTCGGCCCGGCCTCCGCCGCGATCCCCGCGGCGCCACCCGCACCGCTGATGCCGCCGGCCGCGCCGAGCCCGCAGCCGAGTCCGTCAGTGGGTAAGCATCACCATCACGGCCAGACGCCACCGCCGGTGGCGCCGCTGATTCCGAATCAGTGAGCCGCTAAATCAGTGCCGGCGGTGGAAACCGTCGGCGTCCGAGGTCGCTTCGTTGAGCGACGCGTCGGCATACCCGCGGCAGTAGTCCCACGTGACGTAGGCGTCCGGCTCGGGGTCATAGGCGGGCTCGTGCGGGCGCACGGTGCCGTCGATCAGCAGCTGCAGCAGGTTGGCCCGCAGCATGTCCCAGTCGTGGTAGTGATCCTGCTGACATTCGTCGCAGCAGACCACCAGTCCGCGAATACCCTTGTGCGCCAGCAGCGCTTCGTACACGGCCAGATCGGCGAGGTCGGCCTCGACGGCCATTCGCTCTTGCTGATCCAGGGGCTGGCCTGGCTCGACGGCTTCCAGGGCCGCCGACGGATCACAGGGGTCGTCGGCGAAAGGGTCGGGCGGCAAACCCGGTGGGAGGTGGTCGCGCACGCCTCTAGCCTACGCAGCCCGCCCCGGATAACGCCAGCAGGCGGCTACTCGCCATGCCGGATGGTTCCGTCGCGCCGTTTGGTGCGCGCGGCGCGCCCGAGCAAGCGGACGGCAGGGACAGGCAAGCCGATAGGATGGTTCTCTCACGCCGCATCGTATGGAGGGCCCCTCTGATGACCCGTGGCACGTCCCACCTGGAAGACAGCTCTGACCTCGTCGGCAGTGCGTATGTGCGGGTGGGTGGCCTGGTCGACGACCCGGTGCCCACCGGGGGTGACAACCCGCACAAGATCGCCATGCTCGGGCTGACGTTCGACGACGTCTTGCTGCTGCCCGCGGCCTCCGACGTGGTGCCCGCCACCGCGGACACCTCCAGCCAGCTGACCAAGAAGATCAGGCTCAAAGTGCCGCTGGTCAGCTCGGCGATGGACACGGTCACCGAGTCGCGGATGGCCATCGCGATGGCCCGGGCCGGCGGCATGGGTGTCCTGCACCGCAACCTGCCGGTGGCCGAGCAGGCCGGCCAGGTCGAAATGGTCAAACGCTCGGAGGCCGGGATGGTCACCGACCCGGTCACCTGCCGCCCGGACAACACCCTGGCCCAGGTCGACGCGATGTGCGCACGGTTCCGCATCTCGGGCCTGCCGGTGGTCGACGAGTCGGGCGCCCTGGTCGGCATCATCACCAACCGCGACATGCGGTTCGAGGTCGACCAGACCAAGAAGGTGGCCGAGGTGATGACCAAGGCCCCGCTGATCACCGCTCAGGAGGGCGTGTCCGCCGACGCGGCGCTGGGGCTGTTGCGCCGCCACAAGATCGAGAAGCTGCCCATCGTCGACGGCCACGGCCGGCTGACCGGGCTGATCACCGTCAAGGACTTCGTCAAGACGGAACAGCATCCCCTGGCCACCAAGGACAGCGACGGCAGGCTGCTGGTCGGCGCCGCCGTGGGTGTCGGCGGTGACGCGTGGGTCCGGGCGATGATGCTGGTGGACGCCGGGGTCGACGTGCTGATCGTGGACACCGCGCACGCGCACAACCGGGTGGTGCTCGACATGGTCGGCAAGCTCAAGGCCGAGGTGGGCGAGAAGGTCGAGGTGATCGGCGGCAACGTCGCCACCCGCTCGGCGGCCGCGGCCCTGGTCGCCGCCGGCGCCGACGCGGTGAAGGTGGGCGTCGGGCCGGGCTCGATCTGCACCACGCGGGTGGTCGCCGGCGTCGGCGCACCACAGATCACCGCGATTCTGGAGGCGGTCGCGGCGTGCGGCCCGGCGGGCGTCCCGGTGATCGCCGACGGCGGCCTGCAGTACTCCGGCGACATCGCCAAGGCGCTGGCCGCCGGCGCGTCGACGGCCATGCTCGGCTCGTTGCTGGCCGGCACCGCCGAAGCCCCCGGCGAGCTGATCTTCGTCAACGGCAAGCAGTTCAAGAGCTACCGCGGGATGGGGTCGCTGGGCGCCATGGCCGGACGCGGCTCGGGCAGCGGGAAGTCGTATTCCAAGGACCGCTACTTCGCCGACGACGCGCTCTCCGAAGACAAACTGGTGCCCGAGGGCATCGAGGGCCGGGTGCCCTTCCGCGGCCCGCTGTCGTCGGTGATCCACCAGCTGACCGGCGGCCTGCGCGCCGCGATGGGCTACACCGGCTCGCCGAGCATCGAGGCGCTGCAGCAGGCGCAGTTCGTCCGGATCACGGCGGCCGGGCTGCGGGAGAGCCACCCGCACGACGTCGCCATGACGGTCGAAGCCCCCAACTACTACGCACGCTGAGGCCGGAGATGGTCGAGATCGGGATGGGCCGCGTCGCCCGTCGCAGCTATGAACTGAGCGAAGTCAGCATCGTCGCGTCCCGGCGCACCCGCTCCTCGCAGGACGTCTCGACCGCCTGGCAGCTGGACGCCTACCGGTTCGAGATTCCGGTGCTCGCGCATCCGACCGACGCGCTGGTGTCGCCGGAGTTCGCGATCGAGCTCGGCAAGCTCGGCGGCCTGGGCGTGCTCAACGGTGAGGGACTGATCGGGCGCCACGCCGACGTCGAGGCCAAGATCGCCCAACTCGTCGAGGCGGCCAGCAAGGAGCCCGAGCCCTCGGCGGCCATCCGGCTGCTGCAGGAGTTCCACGCGGCCCCGCTGAACCCGGACCTGCTGGGCTCCGCGATCGCCCGGATCCGCGACGCCGGCGTCACCACCGCCGTGCGGGTCAGCCCGCAGAACGCCCAGGCGCTGACGCCGGTGCTGGTGCAGGCCGGCATCGACCTGCTGGTCATCCAGGGCACCATCGTGTCGGCCGAAAGAGTGGCCCAAGACAGGGATGGGGCCGGGGAACCGCTGAACCTCAAGACCTTCATCTCCGAGCTCGACGTGCCGGTGGTCGCCGGCGGCGTGCAGGACCACCGCACCGCGCTGCACCTGATGCGCACCGGCGCCGCCGGCGTGATCGTCGGCTACGGCGCGACCAGGGGAGTGACCACCAGCGACGAGGTGCTGGGCATCAGCGTGCCGATGGCCACCGCGATCGCCGACGCCGCCGCCGCGCGGCGCGAATACCTCGACGAGACCGGCGGCCGCTACGTGCACGTGCTGGCCGACGGCGACATCCACACCTCCGGTGAGCTGGCGAAGGCCATTGCCTGCGGGGCCGACGCGGTGGTGCTGGGCACGCCGCTGGCCGAGTCCGCCGAGGCGCTGGGCGAGGGCTGGTTCTGGCCCGCCGCCGCGGCGCACCCCTCGCTGCCGCGCGGGGCGCTGCTGCAGATCGCCGTCGGTGAGCGCCCGCCGCTGCAGCAGGTGCTCAATGGGCCGTCCGACGATCCGTTCGGCAGCCTCAACCTGGTCGGCGGCCTGCGGCGGTCGATGGCCAAGGCCGGCTATTGCGATCTCAAGGAGTTCCAGAAGGTCGGCCTGACCGTCGGTAGCTAGCCCGGTGAGGGCAGCTGGCTTGTTACCCGCCGGTAAGGCCATACTGGTGCGATGAAGCCGGATTACGACGTACTGATCATCGGTTCGGGTTTCGGGGGCAGCGTCAGCGCGTTGCGGCTGACCGAAAAGGGCTACCGCGTCGGCGTATTGGAGGCCGGACGCCGGTACGCCGACGAAGATTTCGCCGAGACGTCCTGGGATCTGCGCAAGTTTCTGTGGGCGCCGAGGCTGGGCTGCTACGGCATCCAGCGGATCCACCCCCTGAAGAACGTGCTGATCCTGGCCGGCGCCGGGGTGGGCGGCGGCTCGCTGAACTACGCCAACACCCTGTACGTGCCGCCGGAGCCGTTCTTCAAAGACCAGCAGTGGGCGCACATCACGGACTGGCGCGACGAGCTGATGCCGCACTACGAGCAGGCCAAGCGGATGCTCGGCGTGGTGGAGAACCCGACCTTCACCGACGCCGACCGGATCGTCAAACAGGTGGCGGACGAGATGGGCTGCGGCGACACGTTCGTGCCGACTCCCGTCGGCGTGTTCTTCGGCCCCGACGGCACCAAGGCCCCGGGCAAGACCGTGCCGGACCCCTACTTCGGTGGCGCGGGGCCGGAGCGCACCGGCTGCCTGGAATGTGGTTGCTGCATGACCGGCTGTCGTTACGGCGCCAAGAACGCCCTGCTGAAGAACTACCTGGCTCTCGCGGAATCTGCTGGGGCGCAGGTGATCCCGATGACCACGGTCAAGCGTTTCGAGCAGCGTCCTGATGGGCTGTGGGAAGTTCGCACCGTGCGTACCGGCAGATGGCTGCGCCGCGACCGGCGCACCTACACGGCGAAGCAGGTGATCCTGGCCGCCGGCACCTGGGGCACCCAGCACCTGCTGTTCAACATGCGCGACCACGGTCTGCTGCCCCGCCTGTCGAACCGGCTGGGCATGCTCACCCGCACCAACTCCGAGTCCATTGTCGGCGCCGGCAAGCTCGAGGTCGACCCGAACCTCGACCTGACGCACGGGGTGGCGATCACCTCGTCGATCCACCCGACGCCGGACACCCACATCGAGCCGGTCCGCTACGGCAAGGGCTCCAACGCGATGGGGCTGCTGCAGACGCTGATGACCGACGGAACCGGCCCCGAAGGCAGCGACGTGCCGCGCTGGAAGCAACTGTTGGACCAGGCCCGCGAGGATCCGCGTCGCATGATGCGGTTGCTCAACGTCCGTCAGTGGAGCGAACGCACGCTGATCGCCTTGGTCATGCAGCACCTGGACAACTCCATCACCACCTACACCAAACGCGGCAGGCTAGGTATCCGCTGGTACACCAGCAAGCAGGGCCACGGCGAGCCGAACCCGACCTGGATCCCGGTCGGGAATCAGGTCACCCGGCGCATCGCCGACAAGATCGACGCCGTGGCCGGCGGCACCTGGGGAGAGCTGTTCAACATCCCGCTGACCGCGCATTTCCTCGGCGGCGCCGTGATCGGCGACAACGCCGAGCATGGGGTGATCGACCCGTATCACCGGGTCTACGGCTACCCGACGCTGTTCGTGGTAGACGGCGCGGCGATCTCGGCGAACCTGGGCGTCAACCCCTCGCTGTCAATCACCGCCCAGGCCGAGCGGGCCGCGTCGTTGTGGCCGAACGCCGGTGAGGACGACCAGCGCCCGGCGCAGGGCCAGCCGTATCGCCGGCTGGAGCCGATCCCGCCCAAGGCGCCCGTCGTCCCGGCCACCGCGCCCGGCGCGCTGCGCTGGTTGCCGAGCAATCACATCAGCTCCACCGCCGACGCCAGTTAACTCGTGACGATCGCGAGCGCGGCGTAGCCGGGCGCTGCGGGTCGTCACCATTAACTTGCCAGCGCCTGAAGCGGCGCGCCGCTGACCACCCGGCTGCGCTCGCCACGCACGTTGACCGGCACGTCGCCCATCAGCGTGATGCGGTGCATGAGCCGGGGTTGGTCGTCGTAGTCGTCGACCGCCCGGTGCTGGGTGGCGCGGTTGTCCCACATGGCGACGTCGCCGTGCGCCCAGTTCCAGCCAATGGTGTTCTCCGGCACGGTGATTCGCCGCTGCAGCAGCTCCAGGAGGGCGGTTGACTCGTGGCTGTCCAGGCCGACGAAGCCGCGCACGAAGTCACCGGCCACCAGGGTGCGTTCGCCGGTCT
>NZ_LZKY01000345.1:0-1173 GCF_001673055.1 Mycobacterium sp. 1245801.1 | reverse complement strand
GACCCCACCCCGCTGGTAACCTCTCCACGCCGGTTCAAGCCGACGCTGCGGTGCAATTTGCCGCCGTTCGCTCGTCGAGCGCCTGATCGATCAATGTGGTACTGGAATGCCGTCGCAGAGTTATCGAGCCGCTAGGCGCGCTCGCGTCACCAGGCGGATTCGCCATCGATGGTCGCGAGGTCTCGCATGGGTAGAAAATTACGGGCGGACGCCGTTGGCCGCTATTCACTATGTACTAGCCTCGACGCAGCGCAGACACGGCTTCATCTCACTAGCGAATCCCAGCGACGTCAGGCCGGTCCGACGACGATCTGCCTCAAACCGATGCTGACGGCCGCATAAAGTCGGTGGTCTTACGCCAGCGATCAGTCACCTTCGAGATAAAGAATCTGCGCCGTTCGCCGGGGTGAAGTGAGCGAAGCGCTGCCTCGGCTTAGCATTCGGACATGCGCGATATCGAAGCGATTGACGCCGATCTGCAGTTGGTGTCGCGCGCTTGGTGCGCGGCTTTGGTGGCAAATGATCACGCACCGAGTACCACCCTGATCGACCAGCTTCGCGAGGAGCGACAGCAGTGAGGCGCTGCGTCCGGAACTGACATGACCGGATACCACTAGAGGTAGCGTCGTAGCTGGTCGGAAGCATAGACGGCGGGTTGGCGGGTGGTGCGATGCAACTGATCGAGCTAAGCATTGGCGATCTCATCGCCAGAGCTGGCGGTGACCCATGGGCGATCAACCAGAGCTTGCAGGCCGGTAGCCCTTTTCAGATCTCTCAACTGGCAGAGGCTTTCCATGCTGCCGGCCGATGCTCCACCGCAGCCCAAGAAGAATTCGAACAGGCCCGCAAGCGCTTCGACATGGCCTGGAATCACCAGAACGGTGATCACCCGATCAACGGCTCCGCTGAAGTGCAGCGGTTGACGAAATCCCTTGGCTTGCAGACAGAACAGCTGCCCAAGATCGGCAGTGATCTGGAGAACATTGCCGCCGCCTTAGCTGAGGCGCAAAAAGCCGGGGCACGCCGGATCGCCACGTTGGAACACGAGTTGCAAGGGCTCGACAACATCATCGACGCCGCGGAGCACGATCTGCAGAATGGCCACCCCGACGCGAAGACCGAGGCCTTTCTGAAGAAATTGATCGATGATGCGAAAGCCGATGCCGCCGATGA
>NZ_LZKY01000344.1:0-17416 GCF_001673055.1 Mycobacterium sp. 1245801.1 | reverse complement strand
TGCCGCGCGCGATGCTGCGGCCGTGCCGGGCGCTGTGGTAGGCCACCACGTCGGCCTCGCCGATCACCCGGGCGGCCTTGACGGTCACCAATTCCGGGTCACCGGGCCCCAGCCCGACGCCCCACAGTGTCCCCCGGTCGGCGCTTTGCGCGGTGCCCGCCGCGGTCACTCGCGGTCGCTCGCGATCGCGTTGACGGCCGCGGCCGCCATGGCGCTGCCGCCCCGGCGGCCCCGCACCACCAGATACGACGTCCCGCGGGGGTTGGCGATGAGCTCCTGCTTGGACTGCGCCGACCCGACGAAACCCACCGGTCCGCCCAACACCCCGGCCGGTGGGGCCAGCCCGTCGTCGATCAGCTCGAGCAGCCGGAACAGCGCGGTCGGGGCGTTGCCGATGGCCAGCACCGCGCCGGGCAGCCGGTCCGCCCACAGCTCCACGCCGGCCGCCGAACGAGTGGTCTGCCGGCGCGCGGCCAACTCGGCCGCCCGGGGATCGGCCACCAGGGACACCACCTGGTTGTCGGCCGGCAATCGCGCCGCGGTGATGCCGGCGGCCACCATCGACGAATCGCACAGCACGGGAGCGCCGCCGCGTAGGGCGGCGCCGACCCGGTCGACGACGTCGTCGGTGAACGCGACGTGCTCGGCCACGTCGACCTGCCCGCAGGTGTGGATCAGCCGGACCACCACCCGTGCCACATCGGCGGGGAATCGCGCCAGATCGGCTTCGGCGCGGATCGTCGCGAACGACTGGCGATAGATCTCCGCCGCGTCGCGGATGTAGTCGAGCACCCGCCCACTTTAAGGCTCTCCCGCGTGGTGACCCGCCGCACCCGGCTACAGGCGCCGGTATCCGTCCGAGGTGGCCACCAGCACGTCACCGGTGAGCGGACTGCCACACGCCCGGTCGCAGCCGACGAAGTGACGGTGCACCCCCGAATCGGGATCCAGCGACCGCGCGGCGTCGGCCCGCACATCGGCGGCCGACCGCGCGCAGCCGGGGCTGCCGGTGCAGGCGCTGACGCTCAGCCAAGGCGAGTTCTCGTCGAACACCAGGCCCAAGGGCGCCAGGACGCGCAGCGCGACGTCGGCGACCTCTTCGGCAAGATCGCACACCAGCACCGAGCGCCACGGCGTGATCACCAGCGGCGCCTCGATCGCCGCCAGGTAGTCCGCGACGCGCGCCGGCAGCACGCCGAGCGGCACCGCGGCGCCCAGCGTCACCCGGCCGTCGTCCTGGCCGATCCAGCCCACCGGCGCCTTGGTGACGGCCGGGAACGAGGGGGCGCGCGGCTCGGCACCGGGCACCAGTCGTCGTAGGTCGTCCAATTCCTGGACGCGCCAAGCGGTTTCGCGAATATCGAGGAACCGCATCGCGAGCGCGACGAGCGTGTCGATCACCTCGTCGTGCGCCAGCCGGACACCGGTGTCGCGTCCGGCCAGCAGCAGCGCGCAGCCGTTGGGAAAGGCGTGCACGCCCACGTCGGCGCGCAGCCCGGAGACGTCGGCCCGCCCGTCGTCCAGGCCGAACCAGAATCGACCGCCCAGCTCGGCGAGCCGGGGCTTGCCGCAGATCGCGGCGTCGAGTTCGCCGACCCAGCGCCGGACATCGAGATGGCCGCCGGAGCGTCCGGACAGCGGTGAGGCGACGATATTGCGGACCCGCTCGTGCGTCGTCGACGGCAACAGCCCCGCGGCGGCGAGCGTCTCGCCGACCGCTTGGACGTCGGTCAGCCCACGCAACTGCACATTGCCCCGAGCGGTCAGCTCGAGCGTTCCCGAACCCGATGCGGTGGAGACGGCGGCCAGCGCGGCCAGTTGGGCGGCGGTGATCATGCCGCCGGGTAGCCGGATCCGGGCCAGCGCACCGTCGGCCGCCTGGTGCACCTGCAGCGCACCCGGGCATGCGTCGGTGTCGCGCGTCCTGGCCACCCGTCCACGGTACGGCCCCGAGCGTCACACGCCGGTCGGGATTGCCTTCAGCCAGACGTAAACCCTTACCCGGGCCCCCGTCCGCGCCTTAGCGTCGGCACAGTGAGCATTGCCACCGCGCTCGATGCTGCCTCGAGCAAGCCGGCCGGCGCCCCAGCCGGCGGGGCTAGCGGGCTGTGGGCGCGCCGCAAATGGGAAATCGTGCGCGTCGTGTCGCCGCTGGCGTTGTTGGCGCTGTGGCAGCTGGGCAGCGCGATAGGCATCATCCCCGCCGACGTGCTGCCGGCCCCCTCGCTGATCCTCGAGGCCGGCGTGGAGGTGACCCGCAACGGGCAGCTCGGCGACGCGCTGCACATCTCGTCCGTCCGTGTCGTCGAGGGGCTGCTGCTGGGCGGGGTCATCGGAATCGTGGCGGGCGCGGCGGTCGGCCTGTCCCGCTGGGTCGAATCGACCGTGGACCCGCCCATGCAGATGATCCGGGCGCTGCCGCACCTGGGGCTGATCCCGCTGTTCATCCTGTGGTTCGGGATCGGCGAGCTGCCCAAGGTGTTGCTCGTCGCGCTGGGCGTGGTCTTCCCGCTCTACCTCAACACCTTTTCGGCGATCCGCCAGGTCGACCCCAAGATGCTGGAAACCGCTCAGGTGCTGGGCTTTTCGTTCACTCAGCGGTTCACCCGGATCATCGTGCCCAGCACCGCGCCGCAGGTGCTCGTCGGCTTGCGCCAGTCGCTGGCCATTGCGTGGTTGACGCTGATCGTCGCCGAGCAGATCAACGCCGACAAGGGAATCGGCTTCCTGATCAACAATGCCCGCGATTTCCTGCGGATCGACATCATCATCTTCGGGCTGACCATCTACGCCCTGCTCGGCATCATCACCGACGCGATCGTCCGGCTCATCGAGCGCCGCACGCTGCGCTACCGACAGTGAAAGGTCCCGGCTTGACTCTCACCGCTGAATCGGACGCCACCACCCGCGGGCGGACCGACATCGCCGGCGAACTGCGCAACGTCGACAAGTGGTACGGAAACCGGCAGGTACTCAACGACGTTTCGGTGCGCGTGAAGAGCGGCGAGATCGTCGCCCTGCTCGGGCGCAGCGGCTCGGGCAAGTCGACGGTCCTGCGGGTGCTCGCCGGGCTGTCGCGCGATCACAGTGGGCAACGCGTGGTGTCCGGCGCGCCGGCGCTGGCGTTCCAGGAGCCGCGCCTTTTTCCGTGGCGCGACGTGCGCACCAACGTCGGCTACGGCCTGACCCGCAGCCGCCTCCCGCGCCAGCAGGTGCGGGAGCGCGCCGAGCGCGCGCTGGCCGACGTCGGGCTGGCCGACCACGCCGGCGCCTGGCCGCTGACCCTGTCCGGCGGTCAGGCGCAACGCGTTTCGCTGGCCCGGGCGCTGGTCGCCGAACCGCGACTGCTGCTGCTCGACGAACCGTTCGGCGCGCTCGACGCGCTGACCCGGTTGACGATGCACACATTGCTACTGGATCTGTGGCGCCGCCACGGGTTCGGGGTGCTGCTGATCACGCACGACGTCGACGAAGCGGTGGCGCTGGCCGATCGCGTGCTGGTGCTCGAGGAAGGCCGTGTCATCCACACGCTGACTGTCGACGATCCGCGCCGCGCGCCCGGTGACCCCGGTCCGCACACCGAGCAGCACCGCGCGGAGTTGCTGGATCGCCTCGGCGTGCGCCTGTGAGCAAGTGGTTTCGCCGCGCTGGCCGCGACGGTCGGATTGCTGTCGGCCGGAAGTGTTTCGCGCACGGCCGGTTTGGGGCCCACGCCGCCACTGGGCGCCCGCAGTAGCCCAAAACTATTGGGCCGCAGCGCGATTAAATTCACCGGTGGCCGTTGTGGCGACCCGCAGGTCTGCCAACTGGGTGGACCACCCGATTCAATGAGGCGGCGCCAAGGCCTCGCCCCTGACTCCAAGGATTGAACACGCGTCAGTATGGGCATCCTGGTGCCCGTGAGAACGCTGGAATACGCCCCGGGTCGACTGGCCGATGTCTTCGGCGAACCGGCACCATCCACGATCCTGCTCTGGCACGGGGCGCAAACCGATGCCCGCGCGGCCGTCGGCCCGCTGGCCGGCATGCTGGCCGGGCGCGCCGCGGTGGTGGTCGCGCCCGACTGGAACTCCCATGCCGACGACGGCGGGCGCGCGGACCTGTTGGCGTCGCTGGAATTCGCCCGCAACCTCGCCACCGACGCCGCGCGCATCCTGCTCGTCGGGTGGTCAATGGGTGGTGCGGCCGCGGCGGGGGTGACGCTGCACGCCGCGCGGCTCGACTTCGCTCCCGCGCACACGGTTTGCCTCGCCGGAGCCTTCATGGTCCCCGATCCGATCTTCGGTGCCTCCCTGCCCGACGTCCTGAACGGCGCCGAAATCGGTTCACCGTTCACGTTGCTGCACGGCGTCGACGACGACGTCGTCCCCGTCGACGCGAGCAGAAACTTCGCCGCCCGCCTGGAGCGGGTGGGCTGGCCGGTGGAATTGGTAGAGCTGGCGGCCGATCACGGCTCGATCGCCGGCGCCGACTACGACGCCCTCGCGGACCGCTACGAACCGGCCAAAGACGGACCGGCGCGGATCGTCGCCCAACAGGTTGCCGACCGGATCGCGGCGATGCTGGGCGGTTGAGCGGTGCGGTCGCGGCCCAGTAGGTGCGGGCGCGCCCCGTTGCGGTACGAATGATGGGTGGCTGAGCCGACCATCCTGCTGCTGTCGACCTCCGATACGGACCTGATCAGCGCCCGTTCCAGCGGGAAAAACTATCGGTGGGCCAACCCGTCTCGGCTGTCCGAATCCGAACTGCCCGACCTGCTGGCCGACGCCGCCGTCGTGGTGGTGCGGATCCTGGGCGGCTACCGCGCCTGGCAGAGCGGCATCGACGCGGTGATCGCCAGCGGGGTGCCCACGGTATTGGTCAGCGGCGAGCAGGCCGCCGACGCCGAGCTGACCCGCCTGTCCACGCTCGCGGCCGGCATCGCGGTGCAGGCGCACATCTATCTGGCCCACGGCGGCGTCGACAACCTGCGCCAGCTGCACGCCTTCCTGTCGGACACGGTGCTGATGACCGGGTTCGGGTTCACCCCGCCGGTCGTGACGCCGACGTGGGGCGAGCTGCCGCGGCCGAACGCCGAAGACGTTGACGGCCCGACGATCGCGGTGCTGTATTACCGAGCGCAGCACCTGGCCGGCAACACCGGCTACGTCGAGGCGCTCTGTCGGGCCATCGAGGACGCCGGCGCGCGCCCGATGCCGATCTACTGCGCGTCGCTGCGCACCGCGGAACCCGAACTGCTGCAACGGTTGGGTGCCGCCGACGCCATGGTGGTCACCGTGCTGGCCGCCGGGGGACTGAAGCCGGCCACCGTGTCCGCCGGCGGGGATGACGACAGCTGGAACGTCGAACACCTTGCCGCCCTGGATATCCCGATCCTGCAGGGATTGTGCCTGACCAGCCCGCGCGCCTCGTGGCGCGAGAACGATGACGGCCTGAGCCCGCTCGACGTGGCCAGTCAGGTCGCGGTGCCCGAGTTCGACGGCCGCATTATCACGGTGCCGTTCTCCTTCAAGGAAATCGACGAAGACGGGCTGATCTCCTATGTCGCCGACGCGGAGCGCTGCGCCCGCGTCGCGGGACTGGCGGTGCGGCACGCACAGCTGCGGCACGTCGCCCCGGCGGATAAGCGGGTCGCCCTGGTGTTCTCGGCCTATCCGACCAAGCACGCCCGGATCGGCAACGCGGTCGGCCTGGACACGCCGGCGAGCGCCGTGGCGCTGCTGCAGGCGATGCGCGAGCACGGCTACCGGGTGGGTGAGCTGCCCGGCGTCGAGGCCAACGACGGCGACGCCCTGATCCACGCGCTGATCGAGCGGGGCGGACAGGACCCCGACTGGCTCACCGAAGGGCAGCTGGCCGGAAATCCGATTCGGATGTCCGCCAAAGACTATCGTGAATGGTTCGCGACCCTGCCCACCGAATTCACCGATGCCGTCACCGAGCACTGGGGCCCGGCGCCCGGGAATCTCTTCGTGGACCGCAGCAACGACCCCGACGGCGAAATCGTGATCGCCGCACTGCAATCGGACAACCTGGTGCTGATGGTGCAGCCGCCCCGCGGTTTCGGGGAGAACCCCGTCGCCATCTACCACGACCCGGACCTGCCGCCCAGCCACCACTACCTGGCCGCCTACCACTGGCTGGACGCCGGCTTCGGCTCGCACGCGGTGGTGCACCTGGGCAAGCACGGCAACCTGGAATGGCTGCCCGGCAAGACGCTGGGCATGTCGGCGGCCTGCGGGCCCGACGCCGCGCTGGGCAACCTGCCGATGATCTACCCGTTCCTGGTCAACGATCCCGGCGAGGGCACCCAGGCCAAACGGCGCGCGCACGCCGTCCTGGTCGACCACCTCATCCCGCCGATGGCGCGCGCCGAATCCTACGGCGACATCGCGCGTTTGGAGCAGCTGCTCGACGAGCACGCCAACGTCGCCGCACTGGATCCCGGCAAGCTGCCCGCCATCCGCCAGCAGATCTGGACGCTGATGCGGGCCGCGAAGATGGACCACGACCTCGGTCTCACCGAACGTCCCGAGGAAGATTCTTTCGACGACATGCTGCTGCACGTCGATGGCTGGCTGTGCGAGATCAAGGACGTCCAGATCCGCGACGGCCTGCACATCCTGGGCCAAAAGCCCACGGGGGAGGCCGAACTGGACCTGGTGCTGGCGATTTTGCGGGCACGCCAACTGTTCGGTGGCGAACACACCCTGCCCGGGCTGCGGCAGGCCCTCGGTCTGGCCGAGGACGGCACCGACGACCGGTCCGCGGTCGACCGAACCGAGGCCGTGGCCCGCGAACTCGTTGCCGCGCTACAGGCGGCGGGCTGGGAGGCCGATGCGGCCGAACGGATCACCGACAATGCCGAAGTCGCCGCGGTGCTGCGCTTCGCGGCCACCGAAGTGGTGCCACGGCTGGCCGGTACCGCCGCCGAGATCGAGCAGGTGCTGCGCGCCCTGGACGGCCGGTTCATCCGGGCCGGCCCGTCGGGCTCGCCGCTGCGCGGCCTGGTCAACGTGCTGCCCACCGGCCGCAACTTCTACTCCGTCGACCCCAAAGCGGTGCCGTCCCGGCTGGCCTGGGAAGCCGGTGTGGCGCTGGCCGATTCGCTGCTCGCCCGCTACCGCAACGACCACGGGCGGTGGCCACAGTCGGTCGGGCTGTCGGTCTGGGGCACCTCGGCCATGCGCACCGCCGGTGACGACATCGCCGAAGTCCTTGCCCTACTGGGCGTTCGACCGGTGTGGGACGACGCCTCGCGGCGCGTCGTCGACCTGGCACCGATTCCGCTAGCCGAGCTGGGCCGCCCGCGCATCGACGTGACGGTCCGCATCTCCGGCTTCTTCCGGGACGCCTTCCCGCATGTCGTGACCATGCTCGATGACGCGGTACGGCTGGTCGCCGACCTCGACGAGCCCGCCGAAGACAACTACGTACGTGCGCACGCCCAAGCCGACCTGGCCCAGCATGGCGATCAACGTCGTTCCACCACAAGGATTTTCGGATCCAAGCCGGGCACCTACGGCGCCGGGTTGCTGCAGCTGATTGACAGCCGCAACTGGCGGGACGACGCCGATTTGGCCGCGGTGTACACCGCGTGGGGCGGCTTCGCCTACGGCCGCGACCTGGATGGCCGCGAGGCCGTCGACGACATGAACCGCCAGTACCGGCGCATCGCGGTGGCCGCCAAGAACACCGACACCCGCGAACACGACATCGCCGACTCCGACGACTACTTCCAGTACCACGGCGGGATGGTGGCCACCGTGCGCGCGCTGACCGGCCGGGAGCCGGCCGCCTACATCGGCGACAACACCCGGCCCGACGCGATCCGCACCCGCACCCTGTCGGAGGAGACCACCCGGGTGTTCCGCGCGCGGGTGGTCAATCCGCGCTGGATGGCGGCGATGCGCCGGCACGGATACAAGGGCGCGTTCGAGATGGCGGCGACCGTGGACTACCTGTTCGGTTATGACGCCACCGCCGGAGTGATGGCCGACTGGATGTACGAACAGCTCACCGAGCGCTACGTGCTGGACCCGGAGAACCGGAAGTTCATGTCGGAGTCCAACCCGTGGGCGCTGCACGGCATGGCCGAGCGGCTGCTCGAGGCGGCCGGGCGGGGCATGTGGGCGGCGCCGCCGCCGGAGACCTTGGACGGGCTGCGGCAGGCGCTGCTGGAAACCGAGGGCGATCTGGAAGGCTGACTTCCGCGTAGGCGCGGCGTAGGTTGACACCGTGACGCCGACTTTCGCCGACCTCGCCAAGACGCAGTACATCCTGCTGACCACCTTCACCAAGGACGGCAGACCCAAGCCGACGCCGATCTGGGCGGCCCTGGACAAGCAGCGCGGAGACCGGCTTCTGGTCATCACGCAGGAAAAGTCGTGGAAGGTCAAGCGAATCCGCAACACCCCGCGGGTCACGCTGGCCACCTGCACCATGAACGGTCGCCCCACCAGCGAGGCCGTCGAGGGAACCGCGGCCATCCTGGACAAGTCGGAAACGGCCGCCGTCTACGACGCGATCGGCAAGCGTTACGGCATCGTCGGCAAGGTGTTCAACTTCGTCAGCAAGCTACGCGGCGGCATGGACAACAATGTCGGCCTCGAGCTGAAGGTGGCCTGAAACCACGGCGTCATGGCTACGGTGCTGATCCCGATCCCGGACCGCGACTTCGACCCCACCGAGGTCGCCGTCACCTGGAAGGTGCTGACCCGGAGCGGCCACCGGGTGGTCTTCGCGACCGAAACCGGCATGCCCGGGGAGGCCGACGACATCATGCTGACGGGGCGTGGACTGGACCTCTGGTCCGCGCTGCCGGTGCTGGGCGCCGTCGCGCTGATCGGGCTGGCGTTGCGCGCCGATAGGGCGGGGCGCGATGCCTATCGGGATATGTTGCGCTGCAATGAGTTTCAGCGCCCCATTGCCTGGTCTCAGGCCACCCTCGACGGTGTCGATGCGCTGGTGTTGCCGGGCGGGCACCGTGCGCGCGGGATGCGCAGCTACATCGACAGCGACATTCTGCACCGGCTCGTCGTGGCGGCGTTCGCCCGCGGACTGGTGGTGGGCGCCATCTGTCACGGTGTGCTGCTGGCCGCGCGCAGCGTCGATCCCGGCACCGGTCGCTCGGTCCTTCACGGGCGCAAGACGACGGCGCTGACGTGGGCAATGGAGCGGTTGGCCTGGCGGCTCACCCGGTTCACCCGGTTCTGGGATCGCAACTATTACCGGACGTATACCGAGGACCCGGGCCAAGCCGACGGCTACATGTCGGTGCAGGCCGAAGTCACACGGGCACTTGAAGATCCGTCCGATTTCCGGGACGTCTCCCGCGGATCGCCGAACTGGCGGCGCAAGACCTCGGGACTGCTGCGCGACACGCCGACCGACTCGCGGGCCGCTTTCGTCGTCGACGACGGGGACTATGTGTCGGCGCGCTGGCCCGGCGACACCCACACGTTCGCCACGGTCTTGTCGCAGAAGCTCACCGCGGCCCGCTGACGGCTACGTCGCGGCGCCCGTGCCCAGATGCTCGCCGAAGAATGCGAACACCCGGCGCCACGAGTCTTCGGTGGCGTCGCGGTCGTAGCCGAATCCCGCGATGCGAAGCAGCGGTTGGCCGGGCAGCTCGTTGGCGAAGCTGTGCCCGGCGCCGGGGTAGGTCTTTACATCGGCGGTGATGTTCTTGGCGGCGATCGCCTTGTTCAGCTTTTCGGGCGCACCCCGCCCCAGCGGATCCCGGCCGCCGAAGCTCGCCACCACCGGGCACGCGCCGTCCAGCGTCTTGTCGAGGTTGCGCGGCAGGGGAGTGCCGTAGAACGGTGCGGAAGCGCCGAAACCCTTGGGAGACATGACAAGAGCAAACTGGCCGCCCATGCAGAAGCCCGCGACACCGACCTGCCCGGAGCACTCCGGCATGGCCTGCAGGTGGTTCCGCGCGGCCAGAATGTCGTCCAGGGCGCGGCCGCGCTGCGTCTGCAGCTCCTTCATGACGCGCGTGATGCAGCGGATGCGGCCACCGCGGGCATACAGGTTCGGGGTGACGGCCAGATATCCGGCCGCGGCGATGCGGTCGTTGATCGACTGCTTGTCTCGCCCGTAGCCGATCGCGTCGTGGATCACCACCACACCCGGCCACGGTCCTTGCCCCGACGGCGTGCTCAGTAACGCATCGATCGGTCCGTCGGGGGTATCGATCTGAATCGTCGTCATAGCGTCATCTAACTGCAATCGCACCGCCGAACACCACGGGAACTTGGGCGCGGTCCGCGGACGTTGGTCTGGCATGGTGTCGCGGCTGCTGTTGATCTACGCCGTCATCGAACTCGCTGCGATCTTCGCGCTGGTGTCGACGATCGGATGGGGCTGGACCCTGCTGGCGCTTCTGGCGACCGTCCTGCTCGGCTGGGGCCTCATCGCCCCGATGGCGGGTTCCCACGTCGTCCGCCGGATCGGGCGACTGCGCTCCGGCCTGGCCGAGCAACGCGCCGCGGCCGGCGACGGCGCGCTGGTCAGCCTGGCCGCGCTGCTCGTTCTCGTCCCCGGACTTGTCAGCACGGCGCTGGGCTTGCTGCTGCTCATCCCGCCCGTCCGGTCGGCCGTCGGCCCCGGGCTGACCGCCCTGGCGGTGCGCAAGCTGCAACGACAAATACCCGGACTCGGTTACGCGGGCGCGTTCCGTCCACAACCTCAATCGGCTCATTCGGCGTCGTATCCCGCCGGGAATTTCGATGGGCGCGGCCGCGGCGACTACATCGACGGCGAGGTCATCGACGTGCGCGACATCGAGGCGCCGGTGCGGCCGCAAGGATTCGACGCGCGCTGACCCGCCGCGGCGGACCACGCCGCCCACCCGCCGACTGACCGTTATGGCCCCGCGACCCGCCGCACGTAGTTTTGGGCTGTGTCCCGCTCCGCCGTGAGTCCCGCGCCGCAGACGCTGCTGGTCAACGGTCGGGTGCACAGCCCGGCCCAACCCGACGCCACCGCGATGGCCGTCCGCGACGGCGTGGTGGCGTGGCTGGGCGGCGACCAGGTCGGCCGCCGCATGTTCCCCGATGCCGTCGTCGAAGACCTCGACGGCGGTTTCGTGGCGCCGGGATTCGTGGACAGCCACATCCATCTCACCGCCACCGGGCTGACGCTCAGCGGGCTGGACCTGCGCGGCGCCGGGTCGCAGGCGGAGTGCCTGCGGATGGTCGCCGACTACGCCGCCGCCCATCCCGGCCGGCCGGTGTGGGGTCATGGTTGGGACGAAACGTCGTGGCCCGAGAACCGCCCGCCCAGCACCGCCGACCTCGATGCCGCTCTCGGTGGCCGGCCCGCATACCTGGCCCGCGTGGACGTGCACTCCGCGCTCGCGTCGACGGGCCTGCGGCGGCTGGTCGCCGAACTTCCGGCGTCAACCGGTTACAGCGCCGAGCGGCCGCTAGTCGGCGACGCGCACCATCGGGTGCGCGCCGTGGCGCGGGACCTGCTGACGGCCGATCAACTGGCCGAAGCCCGCGCCGCGGCACTGCGGGCCGCCGCGGCGGCCGGCATCGTCGCGGTGCACGAATGCGCCGGACCCGACATCGGCGGGATCGACGATTGGCTGCAGTTGCGCGCGCTCGACCATGGCGTCGAGATCATCGGTTATTGGGGTGAGCCGGTGAACAGCCCCGCGCAGGCGCACGAGCTGATGGCGGCGACCGGCGCCCACGGGCTGGCCGGCGACCTGTTCGTCGACGGGGCGCTGGGGTCGCGCACCGCCTGGCTGCACGAGCCTTACACGGATGCGCCCGACCGCACCGGAACCTGCTACCTGGACACCGAGGCCGCCGAGGCGCACCTGCGGGCCTGCACGCAGGCCGAAGTCACCGCGGGATTCCATGTCATCGGAGACGCCGCCGTGACCGCCGTGGTGGATGCCCTCGAGCGTGTCGTCGCCGACCTCGGGCCGGTCGCCGTCGCGCGCTGCGGACACCGCCTCGAGCACGTCGAGATGGTCAGCGCCGAGCAGGCCGTCAAGCTCGGCCGATGGGGGGTCATCGCCAGCGTGCAGCCCAATTTCGACGCGCTGTGGGGCGGACCCGACGGCATGTACGCGCGGCGGCTCGGTGCCGAGCGCGGCAGTCGGCTCAACCCCTTTGCGCTGTTAGCATCCCAAGGCGTGCCCCTCGCGCTAGGTTCCGACGCTCCGGTCACGGGCTTCGACCCGTGGCTGAGCGTGCGCGCGGCGATCCATCACCGCACTCCCGGCAGCGGGGTCTCGGCGCGGGCCGCGTTTGCTGCGGCCACCCGCGGGGGCTGGCGGGCGGCCGGGGTCCGCGACGGGAAGACGGGCACGCTGGTGCCGGGCGCGCCCGCCTCCTACGCCATCTGGGACGCCGGGGACCTGGAGGTGCACGCCCCGCGCGACACGGTCCAGCGCTGGTCGACCGACCCGCGTTCCCGGGTGCCCGCGCTGCCCCGATTGGGCCCGGGCGACGCCCTCCCGCGGTGCCGGCGGACGGTGCATCGGGGCGCTGTCATCCATGGTTAGGCACCGGCCGCGCGGCGACGAGCCGGCGGACCAGGCCGATGCGGCCGATCAGGACCTACCCCGGCGGCCGGACACCGACCCCATCAGCGACGAGGCCGAATCGGACCGCGACGACCAGCCCGCCGACGTGCGCCCCGAGCCGGGAGAACACGAGGACGACGATCGTGACGGGGGCCCCGCGGAATCGGAACCGGGCGACGAGCCCGGGCCGTCCGGGCCCACGCTGGCCGAGCGGCTGGGGACGGTGGCGCGCGGCGCGCTGACCGGGCTGGTCGCCGCCGTGATCGCGCGGCTGCCCGCCGCCCAGGCCGCCATGCTGCCCCGCCTGACCCGGCTCAGTTGCGCCATCGCGGGCGGCCTGCTGTTCTGCGCCAGCTTCCCGTCGCTGAACTGGTGGTGGGCGGCCGTGGTGGCCGCCGCATTGCTGGGATGGGCGCTGACGCACCCGGCGACCACGCCGGCGGGCGGCCTGGGTTACTCGTTCCTGTTCGGGCTGGCGTTCTACCTGCCGCTGCTGCCGTGGGTAGGACTGCTGGTCGGGCCCATCCCATGGATCGCGCTGGCCACCGTATCGGCGCTGTTTCCCGCCCTGTTCGGCCTGTGCGCCGTCACCGTGCGCCAGCTGCCCGGTTGGCCCATCTGGTTCGCGCTGATCTGGGCCGCTCAGGAGTGGCTCAAGTCGGCCGTCCCGTTCGGCGGCTTTCCCTGGGGTTCGGTCGCATTCGGTCAGACGCACGGTCCGTTCCTGCCGCTGGTCCAGCTCGGCGGCGTGGCGCTGCTGTCCATGGCGATCATGCTGGTCGGCTTCAGCGCGACGGCCATCGCGCTCGAGATCGTGAAGTGGTGGCACTCCGGTCACCCCGCTGCACGCCCCGCCGGCGGCACCGACGAACCGGGGCACCCCGATCCCGCGCCGCCCGCGGTGGTGGTGCCCGGCGTCTGCATCTGCCTGGTGCTCTTCGCGTCGCTCATCGTCTGGCCACAGGTGCGCCACGCCGGTACCGGGTCGGGCGGCGAGCCGTCGGTCACCGTCGCAGCCGTGCAGGGCAACGTGCCGCGGCTGGGCTTCGAATTCAACGAACAGCGGCGGGCGGTGCTGGACAACCACGTCCGGGAGACCCTGCGGCTGGCCGACGACGTGCGCGCCGGGGCCGCCCCGCAACCGCAATTCGTGATCTGGCCGGAGGACTCGTCGGACATCGACCCGCTAGTCAACGGCGACGCCGCGCTGCAGATATCCCAGGCCGCGGCGGCCATCGGCGCGCCGATCCTGATCGGCAGCGTGCTCGAGGTGCCGGGGCGTCCCCCGCAGGATCCGAACTACACCAACACCATGATCGTGTGGAATCCGGCGACGGGCCCGGCCGATCGCCACGACAAGGAAATCGTGCAGCCGTTCGGCGAGTACCTGCCGATGCCGTGGCTGTTCAAGCACCTGTCCGGCTACGCGGGCCGCGCCGGAAGCTTCGTGCCGCGCCGGGGCCCCGATGTGGTGCACATCGCAGGGGTGCCCCTGGGCGTCGCCACCTGTTGGGAAGTGATCTTCGACCGGGTGCCGCGACAAGCGGTGCTCGGCGGTGCCCAACTGCTGGCCGTACCGGCCAACAACGCCACCTTCAACAAGAGGATGAGCGAGCAGCAGCTGGCATTCGCCAAGGTCCGGGCCGTCGAACACGACCGGTACGTGGTGGTGGCCGGCACCACCGGAATCAGCGCCGTCCTCGCCCCCGACGGCGGCGAGTTGGCGCGCACCGACTTCTTCCAGCCCGCGTATCTGGACATGCAGGTGCGCCTCAAGACCAGGCTGACGCCGGCCACTCGCTGGGGACCGCTGCTGCAATGGGCCATGGTCCTGGCGGCCGGGGCGGTCATTCTGGCCGGGATACGGCAGAATGGATGGTTCCCGCGTTCGACACGTCTGCGGTCCACACGTCGATCGACAGGGGCCGGTGCCACCCCGGGCGACCCCCCGCCCGACGAGCACGACCCGGACACTGCGCCCGACCCCCGGGACCGCACGCCGGCAGACGACGGCGACTGACCACCCTCCGTCCGACCAGGACGGCCGGCTTTTCGAATTCGGGCGACACAGAGGAGCTACATGACCACCGGCCAGCCGGCGCCCCAGGTTCCGGGCAACCGCCCCAGCCAGCGCGTCTTGGTGATCATCCCCACCTACAACGAGCTGGAGAACCTTCCGGTGATCCACCGGCGGCTCAAAGAGGCGTGCCCGCACGTGCACCTGCTCGTGGTGGACGACAGCAGCCCCGACGGCACCGGCCAGCTCGCCGAGGAGCTGGCGGCCGGCGATGCGGGACGCACGCACGTCATGCACCGCACCGCCAAGGACGGCCTGGGCGCGGCGTATTTGGCGGGCTTCGCCTGGGGTTTGAGCCGTGACTACTCGGTGCTGGTCGAGATGGACGCCGACGGCAGCCACGCGCCCGAGCAGCTGCACCGCCTGCTGGACGCCGTCGACGCCGGGGCCGATCTGGCCATCGGCTCGCGCTACGTCGACGGCGGGACGGTACGCAACTGGCCATGGCGGCGCTGGGCGTTGTCCTGGACGGCGAACACCTATGCCCGCCTGGCGCTCGGCATCGGCGTGCACGACATCACCGCCGGCTACCGCGCCTACCGCCGCGAAGTGCTCGAGGCGATCGACCTCGACGGCGTCGACTCCAAGGGCTACTGCTTCCAGATCGATCTGACCTGGCGAACCATCTGCAACGGCTTCACCATCACCGAGGTGCCCATCACCTTCACCGAGCGCGAGCTCGGCGTGTCCAAGATGAGTGGATCGAACATCCGCGAGGCCCTGGTCAAGGTCACCCGCTGGGGTGTGCAGGGCCGGCGGTCGGGGGCCCGGACCAGCAGGGCCGACAACCGCAGCTAGTTCGGCGGCCTGCGGGCCGGCCCCGACTGAATCGGCGGCTCAGCCGCGACGGCGGGTCTTGATGATCTCGAGGCGCTCCTTGAGCAGCTCTTCGAGCTCCTCGACGGAGCGGCGCTCCAGCAACATGTCCCAGTGCGTCCGCGGCGGCTTCACCTTCTTCGGCTCGGGCAGGTCGCCCTCGATCAGGGTGCCTTCCAGGCCGTTGCGGCACAGCCAGGTGCCGGGGATCTCGGCGTCGTCGGCGAAGGGAACCTCGAACTCCTCGCCGTTCTCGGTGCGGTACTTCGCGAGCTGACGCGGAGCCAGGTCGTGGTTACGGTCAGTCTCGTAGCTCACGGCCCCGAGGCGACTGCCTCTCAGTACGCGATCAGCCATGGCTGCTACTCCTTCAGGTCTTCTCGGAGCTCTCCGGCTCCCTTACTGCGTTCAGTGCAAACTCTTCATCTAGCAAACGCTGCGATCATCTGCGCAGTTCCCCGGCCGGAGCCGGCATACGCGACGCGACCTTCCATGATACCGGGATCGCCGGGAAAACCCGACTAAAGTCGGCAGGCGTGAGCCGCCGTACCCGCCCGCAGCCCTGTCGCTGGTGTGGTCGAGACGTCACCGACGCGGGAATGGGCCGTCGTCGCCAATACTGCCGGCAGTCGTGCCGGCAGCGGGCGTACGAGCAACGGGCGTCGCTGAACCGCAACGGCGCGGCGGCCGTCCCCGAGGACGCGGTGGTGCTGTCGGCCGACGAAGCGGCCGACCTGTCGGATCGCGTCTACCAGGTGCGCTGCGCGGCCGAGGACGTCGCCACGGCCGTGGACGAAGGCGCCGGTGCCACCGAGCTGCGCCGGTTATGCGAAACCCTGATCCAAGCCGCCAGGGCCGCCGACGGCTGGCGCCGAGCGGGTGTGTGACCGCGTCGTTGGCACCGGACCGGCCGTGCCTGGCGCCGCACCGGGACATTTCCCGACATGCGCCTGACCACCGGCTATGGCCGGCCGGGTACAGTCGCGCCATGGACGTCGGGCCATGTCTACAACGCACCGCTGTCCAGCGAGCACACCGGGCACCTCGTGTCACATCTTCTTTGCGCGGCGCGGCGCAACTGTCCAGGCCGGTCCTCCCGTAGCAGTCGGGAGCAGCGGACGTTTTGAAATCCTGTCGGAGTTGGCCATACTCACCAGCAACATTCTTGGGTCGGAGAGCGGCACGACGCTGGTCGAACGGGAAACGGCGTCGCCTCGTGCAGCAAATTCCGTGACTCGGCGAGAACCGCATCCGGCGGTGGAAGACGGCCGCACGTCGTCAGGCGAAGGTTAGGCGAGGTTTGTGATGGTTGATCAACTCCAGCATGCGACCGAAGCGCTGCGCAAAGCGCTGGTCCAGGTTGAGCGCCTGAAGCGCACCAACCGTGCGCTGCTGGAGCGGTCCAACGAGCCGATCGCGATCGTCGGTATGTCCTGCCGCTTCCCGGGCGGCGTGGACAGCCCGGAGGCGCTGTGGCAAATGGTCGCCGACGGCCGCGACGTGATCTCGGAGTTTCCCACCGACCGCGGCTGGGACGTGGCGGCCCTGTACGACCCGGACCCCGACGCGCGGCACAAGTGCTACGTGAAAACCGGCGGCTTCGTCGACGGCGTCGCGGACTTCGATCCGGGCTTCTTCGGCATCGCGCCCAGCGAGGCGCTGGCGATGGATCCTCAGCATCGGATGCTGCTCGAACTGTCGTGGGAAGCCTTGGAGCGAGCCGGGATTGACCCCAGCGGGCTGCGCGGCAGCGCCACCGGCGTGTTCGCCGGGCTCATCGTCCAGGGCTACGGCATGCTCGCCGAGGAGATCGAGGGTTACCGGCTGACCGGGATGACCTCCAGTGTCGCCTCGGGGCGGGTGTCCTATGTGCTAGGGCTGGAGGGCCCGGCGGTGTCAGTGGACACGGCGTGTTCGTCGTCGTTGGTGGCGCTGCACATGGCCGTGCAGTCGCTGCGCTCGGGGGAGTGCGACCT
>NZ_LZKY01000343.1:0-541 GCF_001673055.1 Mycobacterium sp. 1245801.1 | reverse complement strand
CGACGTCGAAACACACCGCCTTGATGCTCGAGTACCCGTCGCCGCGGTGCACCGCGAAACTGGTTTGCGCGATCGCCACGGTGTCGGTGCCGGACCTGGCCGAGCCGCTGGCCCGGGCGTTGGCGCTCGACGGCCGCGACTTCCCCCGCGTGAAACTCAGCTTCGGGCCGGGCGTGCTGTGCATGGTCGGCGGCGAGGACGGCGTGGGCGGGATCCGCGAGGCCGTCCAGATCGTGTTCGCCGGCGAGCCCATCGACATGTGGATCAACCCGAAGTATCTACTCGAGGGATTGAACGCGGTTCGCGCCGACAAGGTGGACATCGGGCTAACCGCGCCGAAGCGGCCGCTGACGCTGGCGTCGTACGACGGCGAGCTGACGACCGGACCCCGCGGCCCGTTCCCGGCGTTGCAGAGCGACTTCCGGTATCTGCTGATGCCGGCGCAGCCCCCGGTGGCTGGCTGACATGGGATCGTCTTCGTCGCGACGCGGTAGCGGTCGGTGGCCGACAACGTCAACCCGCCGAGCGGGTCGACGTCGAA
>NZ_LZKY01000342.1:0-2410 GCF_001673055.1 Mycobacterium sp. 1245801.1 | reverse complement strand
GCCGAGCCGGGTGTAGCCACGGAAATGGGGGCTGCGCACCATCGCGATGGCGTCCTTGTCCGGTTGGGGCAGCTCGAAGAGCCGGCGCGCCGCGTCCAGCATCCGTCCCACCAGGTCCGGCGCCACCCCGTGACCGGTCAAATAGAAGAAGCCCACCTCGTGGCCGGCGTCCCGCAGCCCGCGGCGCAGCAGCGCGGCATCGGCCCGCAGGTCCACCGTCGGCACCTCGCCGGGCGGCGCAGTGACGCCGCGCACACCGGTCACGTGCGGATCATCGCCGCAGGTAGATCGGATTTCAACGGCATGACCAGCAGCTTCCCAACCGGTTGGTTAATTAGGCAATGAAATCTAGCTCACATTGACTTGCATCCCACTGACGCGAGCGATATTTTAGGTCTTGTTACTGGTGGGTAACTTAGACCTAGTACCCAACCACAAGTGGCATTCTCAACGAGGAGGACCGTAGTGAGCCACTACAAGAGCAACGTCCGCGACCAGGTATTCAACCTGTTCGAAGTTCTGGGCGTTGACAAGGCGCTGGGCCAGGGCGAATACGCCGACCTGGACGCCGACACAGCCCAAGAAATGCTGAACGAGATCAGCCGGCTGGCCGAGGGGCCGGTCGCCGACTCCTTCGTCGAGGGTGACCGCAATCCGCCGGTGTTCGATCCGAAGACGCACTCGGTGACCCTGCCGGAATCTTTCAAAAAGTCAGTCCAGTCCGTCATCGAGGCCGGCTGGGACAAGGTCGGCATCGACGAGGTGCTCGGCGGCATGCCGATGCCCCGGGCGCTGGTGTGGGCGCTGCACGAGCACCTGCTCGGCGCCAACCCCGCCGTGTGGATGTACGCCGGCGGCGCAGGCTTCGCCAACATCCTGTACCACCTCGGCACCGAGGAGCAGAAGAAGTGGGCCGTCATCTGCGCTGAGCGCGGCTGGGGTTCGACCATGGTGCTCACCGAGCCGGACGCCGGTTCGGACGTGGGCGCCGGGCGGACCAAGGCCGTCAAGCAGGAGGACGGCTCCTGGCACATCGACGGTGTGAAGCGGTTCATCACCTCCGCCGACTCCGGCGACCTGTTCGAGAACATCTTCCACCTGGTGCTGGCCCGCCCCGAGGGCGCCGGACCGGGCACCAAGGGGCTGTCGCTGTTCTTCGTGCCCAAGTTCCTGTTCGACTTCGAGACCGGCGAGCTGGGCGAGCGCAACGGCGTCTTCGTCACCAACGTCGAGCACAAGATGGGCCTGAAGGTCTCGGCGACGTGCGAGCTGAGCTTCGGCCAGCACGACGTCCCCGCCAAGGGCTGGCTGGTCGGCGAGGTGCACAATGGCATCGCGCAGATGTTCGAGGTCATCGAGCAGGCCCGCATGATGGTCGGCACCAAGGCCATCGCCACCCTGTCGACGGGCTACCTGAACGCGCTCGAGTACGCGAAGTCGCGCGTCCAGGGCGCCGACATGACCCAGATGACCGACAAGACCGCACCGCGGGTGACCATCACGCACCACCCGGACGTGCGCCGTTCGCTGATGACCCAGAAGGCCTACGCCGAGGGTCTGCGCGCGCTGTACCTGTTCACGTCCACCTACCAGGACGCGGCGGTCGCCGAGGCGATCCACGGCGTGGACGCCGAGCTGGCGGTCAAGGTCAACGACCTGATGCTGCCGGTCGTCAAGGGTGTGGGCTCGGAGCAGGCGTACGCCAAGCTCACCGAGAGCCTGCAGACCTTCGGTGGATCCGGCTTCCTGCAGGACTACCCGATCGAGCAATACATCCGGGACGCCAAGATCGACTCGCTCTACGAGGGCACCACCGCCATCCAGGCGCAGGACTTCTTCTTCCGCAAGATCGTCCGCGACAAGGGTGTGGCCCTGGCGCACGTGTCCGAGCAGATCCAGAAGTTCGTCGACAGCGAGTCCGGCAACGGCCGGCTGAAGACCGAGCGCGAGCTGCTGGCCAAGGCCCTGACCGACGTCCAGGCGATGGCGGCCACGCTGACCGGCTACCTGATGGCGGCGCAGGAGGACGTGACCAGCCTGTACAAGGTGGGCCTGGGTTCGGTGCGCTTCCTGATGAGCGTCGGTGACCTGGTCATCGGCTGGCTGTTGCAGCGTCAGGCGGCGGTCGCCGTGGCGGCGCTGGATGCCGGTGCCAGCGGCGATGAGCGGTCCTTCTACGAGGGCAAGATCGCGGTGGCGTCGTTCTTCGCGAAGAACTTCCTGCCGTTGCTGACCAGCACCCGCGAGGTCATCGACACGCTGGACAACGACATCATGGAGCTCGACGAGGCCGCCTTCTAGGCCCTCGACGGCAACGCATGAATCCCCCGCTTCGCCTGGTCGGAGCGGGGGATTTGCGTTCGCCGCAGCGATGAAAGGCCTGCCGGACAGCAAAAAGGCCGCCGCTGGA
>NZ_LZKY01000341.1:0-1443 GCF_001673055.1 Mycobacterium sp. 1245801.1 | reverse complement strand
GGTCTGCACCGAACTCGCCGCCGGCCAGACGCCGACCGCGGTCACCGTCGACATCTTCCGGCACACCAGCCTGACGCCGCCGCAGGCGGCCCACGTGGTCTTGGCGGCCACCCAGGCCTATTGCCCGCAATTCTCCGGTCAGCCCGCCTAAGCGAATAACGAGCCGCGATGGGGGATTTCGAAACTCGGAATCCCCCGTAGGCCGTGGGAGCCGACGCCCCGCACGGCTCCAAGGATTTGTAAAGAAGTCCAACAGGCGCACGTTCGAAGCTCTTCTCAACACCCGCCCAGCCCCGACCCACGCGGCCAGAGACGAGAAGAGGCACACCATGACGACCGCCAACATCACCAAGACCCTGACCCTCGCGGTGGCCGCCGGCGCGGTCGCGCTCGGTGTGGCGGCCCCGGCCGGTGCCGCAGCGTCCCAACTCACCTACGGCGACCCGACCGCCGCCGCCCAATTCTGGCGCCAGCAGCAGTACGACGACTGCGTGCTGATGTCGAGTGCCGATGTCATCGGCGAGATCACCGGCGTGGCGCCCTCGGAGCACGACATCATCGCCAAGGCCCAATCGACGCCCAGCATCGCGCATCCCGGCTCGATCTACACCAAGCCCGCCGCCACCGGCAACCCGGAATCCGGAATGGGCGCGAACACCGCGGACATTCCCGAGTTGCTCGCCCAGTACAAGATCGGCGCCGTCCTCAGCGACAAGGACGACGCCGCGCAAACCGGCACCCCGGCCGGAATGGCCGCTCTCGAGCGGGCGCTCGGCGGCGGTCACAAGGTGATCGTCAGCCTCAACGCCGAGCTGATCTGGCACCAGCCCGTCGAAGACAAGGGCAAGGACGGCCGCCCGGAGTCCAACCACGCCGTGGTGGTGACCGGCGTCGACACCGTCGCCGGCAGCGTCCACCTCAACGACAGCGGCACACCCGAAGGCCGCAACGAGCAAATCCCGATCAAGCTGTTCGTCGAGTCCTGGGACACCAGCAACGAGTTGATGGTCGTCACCACCTAGTCGCCGCCGGGGATTCGGTTCACGCGGCGCGCAACCGAGCGGAGCGCGTTTCGCGTGGCCGATATGTGACGGCGGTGCAATTCAATTCGTGCGACGTACCCACTATCGCCCTGGGTGCGAACACATTTCAGCCCCCGGCCCCGGGTGCGGCGCCGCGCTGGGGCCATGGTTGGGACGACATGCCGTCCGAGCTCGACGGTTTCTCGTGATTCGTAACGAATCCGCCCGCTTGGCGTCACAATCACAATGGTGAGCTCAGGGCATCCGACGCCGCGGACGCGGAAAGGCTGGTAGGCGGGATGGCGGACAAGCGTCTCGAATTCGGTCTGCTCGGACCGTTGGAGATGAGCGTCGACGGCACCCTGGTGCCGCTGGGCACACCCAAACAGCGGGCGGTGCTGGCGATGCTGCTGATGAACCG
>NZ_LZKY01000340.1:0-1073 GCF_001673055.1 Mycobacterium sp. 1245801.1 | reverse complement strand
ATTTACGATGTCTCGAATGAATTTTTCGCATTATTCTTAGACGCGACGATGGGCTACACCTGCGCCTACTTCGAGCGTGATGACATGACTCTCGAAGAAGCCCAAATTGCGAAGTTCGACCTGGCGCTGGGAAAGCTGAACCTCGAGCCGGGGATGACGCTGCTGGACATCGGTTGCGGCTGGGGTGGCGCGCTGAAGCGGGCCGTCGAGAAGTACGACGTCAACGTCATCGGGATCACGCTGAGCCGCAATCAGTTTGAGTACAGCAAGAACAAGCTGGCCGGATTGCCGACCAGCCGCAACATCGAGGTGCGGTTGCAGGGCTGGGAAGAGTTCGAGGACAAGGTCGACCGGATCGTCACGATTGGCGCCTTCGAAGCTTTCAAGATGGAGCGCTATCCCGCATTTTTCGAGCGCGCCTACGAGATCCTTCCCGACGACGGCCGAATGCTGTTGCACACCATCGTTCGGCCGTCGTTCAAAGACGCGCGGGCCAAGGGCCTGAAGCTGACCCACGAAATCGTGCAGTTCTCGCAGTTCATCCTGGCCGAGATCTTCCCCGGCGGTTGGCTGCCGACGCCGCAGACCGTCGGCGAGTACGGAGTGACCGCGGGCTTCGACCTGACCCGCGTCCAGTCGCTGCAGCTGCACTACGCCAGGACCTTGGACCTGTGGGCCGAGGCACTCGAGGCCAATCGCGAGCAGGCGATCGCCATCCAGTCCCAGGAGGTCTACGACCGGTACATGAAGTACCTGACCGGCTGCGCGAAGTTGTTCCGTGCGGGCTACACCGACGTCAATCAGTTCACGCTGGAGAAGTAACCGGCCCAGTAAAGCAATCGGCCCCGAACGGTGAACCGTTCGGGGCCGACTTGTCCCGCCCTACTTGACCAACGTGAATTGCCCCACATTGGTGACACCCTTGCGGAAGAAGTTCTCGCAGCCGGTCAGGTAGTGCATGTACTTGTCGTAGACCTCTTCGGACTGCAGGGCGACCGCCTTGTCCTTGTTGGCCTCCAGGTTGGCCGCCCAGATGTTGAGGGTCCGCGCGTAATGCTGCTGCAGCAGCTGCA
>NZ_LZKY01000339.1:0-13474 GCF_001673055.1 Mycobacterium sp. 1245801.1 | reverse complement strand
CCAGCGCGCCGAGCAGGTCAACAAGCTGGTCGACGACGGCAACGAGTTGTTCGCCGCCCTCGACGAACGCCGTGACTCCCTCGCCCAGCTGATCTCGGGGATCCAGGACCTCTCGACGCAGATTTCCGGTTTCGTCGCCGACAACCGCAAGGAGTTCGGTCCCGCGCTGGGCAAGCTCAACGACGTGCTGTCCAACCTCAACGAGCGCCGCGACTACATCACCGAGGCGCTCAAGCGGTTGCCGACTTACGCCACCGAGCTGGGTGAGGTCGTCGGTTCGGGTCCCGGATTCAACGTCAACGTCTACGGCGTGATCCCGGCGCCACTGCTCGCCACCATGTTCGACTTCTTCTACCAGCCCGGCAAGATGCCTGCCAGCCTCGCCGACTACCTGCGCGGCCTGATTCAGGAACGCTGGACGATCAGGCCGAAAGCGCCGTGATGCAGCGGATCATCCGTAGCCGGGGGCTGCGCTACGCCACCATCATCGCGCTGGTCGCGGTGCTGGTGGGTGGCGTGTATGTGCTGTCGTCGCAGGAGAAGAACCGTAAGATCATCGGCTACTTCACCTCTGCCGTCGGCCTGTATCCCGGCGATCAGGTGCGCATCCTCGGTGTCCCGGTCGGGACCATCGACACGATCGAGCCGCGGCCCTCCGACGTCAAGATCACCATGGCCGTCTCCAAGGACGTGAAGGTCCCCAAGGACGCCAAGGCGATCATCATGTCGCCAAACCTGGTGGCCGCCAGGTTCATTCAGTTGACGCCGGCGTACACCGGCGGGGCCGAGATGGCCGATGGCGCCAGCATCGGCCTGGGCCGCACCGCCGTCCCGGTGGAATGGGACGAGGTCAAGGAGTCGCTGACCCAGCTGGCCGTCCAGCTCGGTCCGACGGCCGGATCCCTGCAAGGACCGTTGGGCTCGGCGATCAACCAGGCCGCGGACACCTTCGACGGCAAGGGCCAGTCGTTCCACAACGCCCTGCGCGAGCTCTCGCAAGCCGCTGGGCGCCTTGGGGATTCGCGCGGCGACATCTTCGGCACGGTGAAAAACCTGCAGGTGCTCGTCAACGCGCTCTCGTCCAGTAACGAGCAGATCGTTCAGTTCGCCGGCAACGTCGCCTCGGTGTCTCAGGTGCTCGCCGACAGCTCGCGCCACCTCGACACCACCCTGGGCACTTTGAACAAGGCGCTGTCGGACATCCGGGGCTTCCTGCACGAGAACAACTCCACGATCGTCGATACGGTCAACAACCTCAACGATTTCGCGAAGACGTTGAGCGACCAGAGTGACAACATCGAGCAGGTGTTGCACGTGGCGGGCCCGGGTATCGCCAACTTCTACAACATCTACGACCCCGCGCAGGGCACCCTCAACGGCCTGCTGTCGATACCGGAATTCGCCAACCCCGTGCAGTTCATCTGCGGTGGCTCCTTCGAGACCGCCGCCGGGCCCAGGGCGCCCGACTACTTCAAGCGCGCCGAGCTCTGCCGTGAGCGGCTCGGTCCGGTGCTGCGCCGGCTCACCGTGAACTACCCGCCGCTGATGTTCCACCCGCTCAACACGATTACGGCGTACAAGGGCCAGATCATCTACGACACCCCCGAAACCCAGGCCAAGTCGGCGACGCCGGTGCCGCAGCTGACCTGGATTCCGGCCAAGGGCACCCAGACGCCGCCGGACGCCCAGAACCCGGCGGACCTGCAGGCCCTGCTGGTCCCGACGGCCCCGCAGGCCGCTCCCGCGCCGGGCCAGCCGGCGCCGCCCGGTGCCGCTCCAGCTCCTGGCCCCGCCGCCGGAAGCGCCTTCGGTCCGCTGCCGGGCCCGCCTCCGGGCCAGGCGCCCAACGGTCCGGCGGCCGGCTTGGGTGGTGGCGGATGAACCGGATGTGGTTGCGCGCAGGCGGATTGGCGACGGGCAGCGTGCTGCTGGCCGGCTGCCAATTCAGCGGGCTGAACTCGCTGGCGATGCCGGGCACCGCCGGCCACGGCAGCGGCGCCTATTCGATCACCGTCGAGCTGCCCGACGTGGCGACCCTGCCGCAGAACTCTCCGGTCATGGTGGACGACGTCACCGTCGGCAGCGTCGCCGGCATCGCGGCCGAACAGCGGGCCGACGGATCGTTCTATGCCGCAGTCAAATTGGCGCTGGACAAAAACGTGGTGCTGCCCGCAAACTCGACCGCGACGGTCGCCCAGACGTCGCTGCTCGGTTCGATGCACATCGACTTGGCGCGTCCCAAGGACAAGCCGGCCGTTGGCAAGCTCAAGGACGGGTCGAAGATCGCGGAGGCCAACACCGGCCGCTATCCCACCACCGAAGAGGTGCTCTCGGCGCTGGGCGTGGTGGTGAACAAGGGCAACGTCGGTGCGCTGGAAGAGATCACCGACGAGACCTACCGGGCCGTCGCCGGCCGGCAGGACCAGTTCGTCGACCTGGTCCCCAGGCTCGCGGAACTGACCTCGGGGCTCAACCGCCAGGTCAACGACATCATCGAAGCGGTCGACGGGTTGAACCGATTCTCGGCCAACCTGGCGCACGATAAGGACAACCTGGGCCGGGCGCTCGACACGCTGCCCGAGGCCATTCGCGTGCTCAACAAGAACCGCGATCACATCGTCGAGGCGTTTAGCGCGCTGCACAAACTGGCGAACGTCACCTCCCACATCCTGGCTAAGACCAAGGTGGACTTCGCCGCCGACATGAAGGACCTGTACTCGGTCGTCAAGGCGCTCAACGACAACCGGAAAAACCTGGTCACCTCGCTGCAGATCCTGCTGACGTTCCCGTTCCCCAACTACGGCATCAAGCAGGCCGTGCGCGGTGACTACCTCAACGTGTTCACCACCTTCGACCTCACCCTGCGCCGGCTGGGCGAAACGTTCTTCACCACGGCGTATTTCGACCCGAACATGGCCCACATGAACGAGATCCTCAATCCGCCCGACTTCTTGACCGGCGAACTGGCCAACCTGTCCGGACAGGCCGCCGACCCGTTCAAGATTCCGCCCGGCACGGCTTCGGGACACTAGGGGGCGGGCGCAGATGCACGACAGACTGACCAAGATCCAGCTGGTGATTTTCGCGGTGATCACCGTCATCACCTTGACCGTGATGGCGATCTTCTACCTGCGGTTGCCCGCGACGTTCGGCATCGGAACCTACGGAGTGAGCGCCGATTTCGTTGCCGGGGGCGGCCTGTACAAGAACGCCAACGTCACCTACCGCGGCGTGGCCGTCGGCCGGGTCGAGTCGGTGGGGCTGAGCCCCAACGGCGTCATCGCCGACATGCGGCTGAACAGCGGGACCGCCATCCCGTCGAACGTCACCGCGACCGTCAAAAGTGTGTCCGCCGTGGGCGAGCAGTACATCGACCTGGTGCCGCCCAGTTCACCGGCATTGAGCAAGCTGGTCAACGGTTCTCGCATCGAGCGCAAGAACACCCGGATCGGCCAGGACGTCGCCGACCTGCTGAAGCGCTCCGAGACCTTGGTCAACAGCCTGGGCGATACCCGGTTGCGTGAGCTGCTGCACGAGACGTTCGTCGCCGCCAACGGATCGGGTCCCGAGATGGCCCGGCTGTTCGAGTCCGCCAGGCTGCTGGTGGACGAGGCCAACGCAAACTATCCGCAAGTCTCGCAGTTGATCGACCAGGCCGGCCCGTTCCTGCAGGCGCAGATCCGCGCCGGCGCGGACATCAAGTCGCTGTCCGACGGGCTGGCGCGGTTCACCTCCGAGGTGCGTCAGGCCGACCCGCAGTTGCGCGACACGCTGGCGACCGCCCCCGGCGCCACCGACGAGGCGAGCACCGCGTTCTCCGGCATCCGTCCCTCTTTCCCGGCGCTGGCCGCCAGCCTGGCCAACCTGGGCCGGGTGGGCGTGATCTACCACAAGTCGATCGAGCAGCTGCTGGTGGTCCTGCCGGCGCTGTTCGCCGCGATCATCACGATGGCGGGTGGTCCCCCCATCGACGAGGGTGGAAAGCTGGACTTCAAGCTCGACCTCAACGACCCGCCGCCATGCGCTGTCGGCTTCCTGCCGCCGCCGTTGATGCGCACCCCGGCCGACGAGACGGTGCGCGAGCTGCCGAAGGACATGTACTGCAAGACCGCGCAAAACGATCCCAGCACCGTGCGTGGCGCCCGCAACTACCCGTGCCAGGAATTCCCCGGCAAACGCGCACCGACCATCCAGCTCTGTCGCGACCCGAAGGGCTACGTGCCGATCGGCCGCAACCCGTGGCGCGGTCCGCCGGTGCCCTACGACACCCCGGTGACCAACGGGCTGAACGTGTTGCCGCCCAACAAGTTCCCGTACATCCCGCCGGGCGCTGAGCCCGATCCGGGAACACCCCTCGTCGGGCCGCCGCCGCCGGGTGTGGTGCCCGGCCCGGGTCCGTTGCCCAACAAGCAGCCGGCCTTCGCTCCGCCGCCGCCCAACGACAACGGGCCGCCACCGCCGTTCACGTCCTGGCAGCCGCCCGGGGTGCCGCCGGTGCCGCCGCAGCTTCCGTACCCGAAGTGGCTGCCCCCGCCGCCCGCGCCGGAGGGCATCAGCCCGCCGCCGGCGGGCCCGGGACCGGAGAAGCCGTGGGGGCCGCCGCCCGGTGGGCAACCCCAGGCCAGCGGGCCGCCGGCATACGCGACCTACGACGAGAAGACCGGCGCGTTTGTCGATCCGGCCGGTGGCACTGGTATCTTCGCGGCCGGCGCCACCGGTACCTCCGGCGCCGAGAACTGGGTGGACCTCATGCTTGATCCAAGGCCGATGTAATGGACACTGCCGTGGCAGACGAACAAACGAACAAACCACGGGTGCGCCGTCGGGCCTCCCGCGCGGCGGGTCCGGCCAAGGGTGATTCGGCCCAGGACGTCACGGTCCACACCGACGTTGCGCCCGCGGCGAAGCCGACGCCCAAACCCGTCAAGGCCCTCAAGTCCATCAAGCCGCCACCGCGCCGGCAGCCGCACCGTGCCCTGGTGGCGTGGATCTCGTTCGCGGCCGCACTGCTGGCGGTCGGTGTGCTGGCCGGTTGTGTGGCGGCGCTGCTCGTTTCGCAGCGCCACGCCACCACGGCGCAGGCGCGCGATCAGCGTTTCGTCGACACCGCCACGCAGACGGTGGTCAACATGTTCAGCTACAAGCAGGACAACATCGACGAAAGCGTGAACCGGTTCATCAACGGCACCAGCGGCCCGCTGCGCGGCATGCTCGGCGCCAACAACAACGCCGAAAACCTCAAGGCGCTCTTCCGCTCCACCAATGCGACATCGGAAGCCGTCGTCAACGGGGCCGCACTGGAAGGCGTTGACGCCGTTACCAATAACGCGTCGGTGCTGGTGTCGGTGCGCGTCACGGTCGCCGACATCGACGGCGTCAACAAGCCGTCCATGCCCTACCGCCTGCGTGTCATCGTCCACGAAGACGACGCCGGCAAGATGAGCGGCTACGACCTGAAGTATCCCGACGGAGGCAATTGATGCGATGGCGGCGTTGGCTGCTGGTCGTCGCGGGTTACCTCCTGGCCGCGGCGTTCGTCGGGTTGTCCGCGGTGGCCGGCTGGATGTACTGGGACAGGGTGCAGACGCGCGGCGAGCAGGCGGCGCGGGCGGTGTTGCCCGGCCTGGCGGCCAAGGAGATTCCGGAGGTCTTCGCCTACGACTACCAGACGGTCGAACGGAGCCTGTCGGCGGCGTATCCGCTGCTGACCCCGGACTATCGCGCGGAGTTCCAGAAGAGCGCCAACAACCAGATCATCCCCGAGGCCAAGAAGCGCGAAGTGGTGGTGCAGGCCAATGTCGTTGGCGTGGGGGTGATGTCGGCCAAACGGGAATCGGCATCGGTGATGGTCTTCATGAACCGCACCGTGACCGACAAGTCACGCCAGCCGCTGTATGACGGCAGCCGGCTGCGGGTGGACTTCAAAAAGGTCGGCAAGCAGTGGCTGATCGCCTACATCACGCCGATCTAGCCCTGCCGGCAACCGGTCAACGTCAGTAGCACATCGCAATGCCGTTGCAGTACAACGGGTAACGCTGCACCGGGCTGGGCGGCGGTCCGATCAGCGACAGCGAGAACGGTTGCTTCTTCATCTCCGGCTCCATGCCGCACACGGGTCCGTGCATGGTGGTGTGGGTGCCGCTCATCGTTTCGTCGCTGAAGGCGAAGGTTTCGGTGGACGGCGCGGTGCCGCCGCCGGGGCAGGACACGCCGTTGTCCTTGGTGACTTGGAAAGTCCACAACATGCTCGACATTCGGGCGCGGCCGCTGAAGTTCTGCAGCTTGTCCGCCGCGCTGATCTTCTCATCGGTAAAGCTCACGACGTTGAGCGCGCACTGCATCGCGAACACGATCGGATCGGAGTAGTCGTTCATGTTGCGGGTGCCGGACGGCTGATCGCATATCGCCGTGACAGTCCATGTAACCCCGGACACGCCAGCCTCGTTGAACGAATAGTTGCCGTCCGCCGGTGGTCCGAGCGCCTTGGCCGGTTCACCGGACTGCAGCGCGATTCCCACCGCGACCGCCGTGAAGATACCGGCACCGGCCGCCATTCCGTGACGGAGCTTCATGTGATGCCCCTCCTTCGCGTGCGACCCTCGCACCTGAGTATCACAGCGTTCGGGCGGCAACACCATGGGGTCTTGCGGATGCGCCCTAATCGGCGCCGCCGGGCCGGGATTCGGCGAGCGCATCGAGGAACGACCGCGCCCACCGGTCGACGTCATGAGCCAGCACCTGGCGGCGCAGTGACCGCATCCGGCGGCGTCCCTCTTCGTCGGATTGGTGGAGCGCGGCCTCGATCGAATCCTTCACGCCCTCGAGGTCGTGCGGATTGACCAGATACGCCTGGCGCAATTCGGCGGCGGCACCGGTGAATTCGGAGAGCACGAGCGCGCCGCCGAGATCGCTGCGGCAGGCGACATACTCCTTGGCGACCAGGTTCATCCCGTCGCGCAGCGGGGTGACCAGCATGACGTCGGCGGCCACGAAGAACGCGATGAGTTCGTCGCGCGGGACCGGCCGGTGCAGGTAGTGCACCACGGGGTGCCCGACTTCGCCGTACTCGCCGTTGATGTGGCCGACCTGACGCTCGATGTCGTTGCGCAACTGCTGGTAGCTGTCCACCCGTTCGCGGCTCGGTGTCGCCAGCTGGACCAGCACGGTGTCGTCGCGCTTGGCGCGGCCCTCCGCGAGCAGCTCCGAAAAGGCTTTCAGGCGAACGTCGATGCCCTTGGTGTAGTCGAGCCGGTCGACGCCCAGCAGCACCTTGCGCGGGTTGCCCAGCTCGGCCCGGAGCTCCCGGGCGCGGCGCTTGATGTCGCGGTGGCGGGCCGCCTGGTCCAGCGCGGTGGAGTCGATGGAGATGGGGAAGGCGCCCACCCGAACGACGCGGGAGTCCAGTTCCACCTCGCCGTAGCGCGACCGGACCCCCACCGCCCCGCGCGAGGTGTTGGCCCCGATCAGCCGCCGGGCCAAGAACAGGAAGTTCTGCGCGCCGCCGGCCAGATGGAACCCGACCAGGTCGGCGCCGAGCAGGCCCTCGACAATCTCGGTCCGCCACGGCATCTGCATGAACAGCTCGACCGGCGGGAAGGGGATGTGCAGGAAGAAACCGATGATCAGGTCGGGCCGCAGTTCGCGCAGCATCTTCGGCACCAGCTGCAGCTGGTAGTCCTGCACCCAGACCGTCGCGCCTTTTGCCGCGGCACGGGAGGTGGCTTCGGCGAAGCGGCGATTGACGTCGACGTAGCGCTCCCACCATTCGCGGTGGTACATCGGTTTGACGATGACGTCGTGATACAGCGGCCACAGCGTGGCGTTCGAGAAACCCTCGTAGTATTCGGCGACGTCGGCCGCGCTCAGCCTGACCGGCCGGAGCTCCAGATCTTCCTGGACGATCGGTTCGTCATCGTGGTCGGTGTCCTCGTCGACGATCCCGGCCCAGCCGACCCACGCCCCACGCCGGCGGCGCAGCAGCGGCTCGAGCGCGGTGACCAATCCTCCGGGGCTGCGTTTCCACGCCGTGGTGCCGTCGGGAAGCCGCTCCTGGTCCACCGGCAACCGGTTGGCGACTACGACGAAGTCGGAGTTGCCGTACTTGGCCGCCGTTGCGCTTCGCCCACCCCCGGGAGACATTTATGCGTCGAGTTTCGAAGGCCCAATACCCAGCATGGACAGGAACACCCGGCACTCGTCGGCGTCGGTGGCGTACGCCGCGACGACCCGCCTGGCCTGGCTGGCGGTGCTGTCGGCCACAGGTTCCACGTCGCCGATTTCGCCAGGATCAGATTTAGTAGGCATGACTTAACTGTAGGCGACGCCGCTGACCGGTCGCAGCCCGTCTCACCAGCTAACGGGCTCTGACGGCGTTTACGGCCGGTTCGCAGGTGTTCGCCGCGCCGCTCGCGAAGACGCGATGGACGGCGGCCGCGGTGATGCAGGATAAGCGGGTGGTCGATCAGGACGCCGATAACGACGTGATGTTCGAGTTCCTCGACGTCGTCGTCGAACGCCAGGGCGTGCGCGCCCTGGACGGGCTGACCGCCGCCATCCCGGCGCACGGCGTGACGGCCGTGTTCGGCCCGTCCGGCTCGGGCAAATCGACGCTGCTGCGGTTGTGCAACCGGCTGGAGCTGCCGACGAGCGGGCGGGCGTCGTTCTACGGCTCGAACATCGCCGCGCTCGACCCGCTGTGGCTGCGGCGCCGGGTGGGCATGTGCTTCCAGCGTCCGACGCCGTTTCCCGGCACCGTCGCCGACAACCTGCGCGCGGCCGATCCGGACGCGCCCGATGCGCGGATGCGCGAGACGCTGGCCCGGGTCGCGTTGAGCGGATCGTGGCTGGACCGCGACGTGGCCGGGCTCTCGGGTGGGGAGGCGCAACGCGTGTGTCTGGCCCGCACCTTGATGGCCGCACCGCAGGTGCTGCTGCTGGACGAACCGACCTCCGCCGTCGACACGGAGGCGGCCGAGGTCATCGAGCGCGCGGTGCGTGAGTTGGCCGCCGACGGCACCCCGGCCCTGTGGGTCACCCACAACGCGGTGCAGGTGGCCAGGGCCGCCGACCGGGTCCTGCGCCTGGAGTCCGGCCGCAGCCAGGGGCTGGGCCCGGTCGCCTCCCGCCCGGGCGACGGCTCGGTGGCGTGATGAACGGCCAAGTCGGCTGGCTGGGCCTGGCGACGTCGCTGATCCTGGTGGCGTTCGCGGCCGGGATCTCGCTGTGGCGGCGGTTGGGGCTGGAGCGGCAACTGCTGTGGGCCGCGGTGCGCGCGCTGGTGCAGTTGCTGCTCGTGGGCGGTGCGCTCACGCTGCTGTTCGAGCCGGGCAGGTCGCTGTGGTGGTCGTGGGCGTGGGTCGCCGGGATGGTGGCGTACGCCGGGGATGTCGCGCGCCGTAGGGCGCCGGAGGTGCCGCGGTTCGCGCCGCTGGCCGTGGCCGCGTTCGCCGGCGCGGCGGTGGTGACGCTGGGGGTGATCTTCGGCCTGCGGGTGTTCCCGTTGCAGGGGCGGACCCTGGTCCCGGTCGCCGGGATGATGATCGGCAACTCGATGACCGCCATGGTGCTGGTGGCGCGGCGGCTCGTCGACGAGTTGCGCGACAAACGCGACGAGGTCGAGGCCCGCCTGGCGCTGGGCCAGCCCTGCGGGCAGGCCGCGTCGCCGTACCTGCGAATCGCCTTGCGCTCGGCGATATCTCCGCAGATCGAGACCACCAAAGCCACCGGCCTGGTGTTCCTGCCGGGCGCCATGACCGGCCTCATTCTGGCCGGGGTGCCGCCGTTGCAGGCGGTGCTGGTGCAGGCCGTGGTGATGTTCTTGATCCTGGGCTCGGTCGCGGCCACCACGGTGGTCGTCGGGATGGGCATCGTGCGGCTGGTGTTCACCCGCGACCACCGGCTGCTGCCGCTGGCGCGGCGGCCCGAGAGCGCCCGATGAGAACCATGCTCTGCGGCGCCCGCCACCCCATCACCCCAGCGCGGGCCCGGTTACACACTGGCCGTAATCTGTAAACAAGGCCAATTCAACGACGAACGAGGTGGGCTCAATGACAGTCTCCGAGCAAGCCGACGCCGGGGCGGCCGACGCCAACGTCCCGGAGCTGGTGGCCTACGAAACCCTCGATGAGGGCCGCATCGCCCGGATCTGGCTGAACCGGCCCGATGCCCACAACGCGCAGAGTCGCGGCCTGCTGGTCCAGCTCGACGAGGCGTTCGGCCGCGCCGAGGCCGACGACACGGTTCGCGTGGTGATCCTGGCGGCCCGGGGCAGGAACTTCTCCGCCGGCCACGACCTGGGTTCCGAGCAGGCACTGGCCGAGCGCGCGCCGGGGCCGGGGCAGCACCCGAGCTTCCGCTCGCGCGGGGCCACCCTCGAGCCGATCATGGAGAAGCTGTACCACCAGGAGTGGCACTATTTCTTCGAAAACACTTGCCGCTGGCGGGATCTGCGAAAGATCACCATCGCCCAGGTTCAGGGCAACGCGATCTCGGCCGGTTTGATGCTGATCTGGGCGTGCGATCTGATCGTCGCGGCCGACAACGCGAAGTTCAGCGACGTCGTCGCTGTCCGGCTGGGTATGCCTGGTGTCGAATATTACGCCCACCCTTGGGAGTTCGGCCCGCGCAAGGCCAAAGAGCTGCTGCTGACCGGTGATTCGATCGACGCGGACGAGGCACACCGGCTGGGCATGGTCTCGAAGGTCTTCCCGGTCGACGAATTAGAGGAAAAAACACTGGCTTTCGCGCGACGCATCGCCGAGCGGCCCACGATGGCGTCGTTGCTCATCAAGGATTCGGTCAATGCCGCCTCCGACGCGATGGGCTACACCGAGGCGCTGCGGCACGCGTTCCACGTGCACCTGTTGGGGCATGCCCACTGGGCGGCGTTCAACGAGAACCGGTGGCCGGTTGGTCAACCGCCGCACGTCGAGGATTGGCGTGACGCGAAGCCGACGAAGGTGGCCCGCCGCGATACGCCGTAGCGTCGCGCCGCCGAGCCGTAACGAGACCGGGGGTAGCGATATTCACCCCGAGGGGACATGCTTCTATAGCTAGAACCTGTTCCAGTTCGAGAGGGCCTCGCGTGCAGCTATCTTTCCAAGACCGGACGTATCTGATCACCGGCGGCGGCAGCGGAATCGGCAAGGGCGTGGCCGCAGGCCTGGTTTCGGCCGGGGCCTCCGTGATGATCGTCGGCCGCAACCCGGACCGGCTGGCGGGCGCCGTCGAGGAAATCGAGCCGCTGGCCGTCGACGGCGGCGCCATCCGCTACGAGCCCACCGACGTCACCAACGAGGACGAGGTGGCCCGCGCGGTCGACGCCGCCACGGCGTGGCACGGCCGGCTGCACGGGGCGGTGCACTGCGCCGGTGGCTCGCTGACCGTCGGGCCGATCACCCACACCGACTCCGAGGCGTGGCGAAACACCGTCGACCTCAACATCAACGGCACCATGTACGTGCTCAAGCACGTCGGGCGCGAATTGGTGCGCGGTGGCGGCGGCTCGTTCATCGGGATCTCCTCGATCGCGGCCAGCAACACCCACCGCTGGTTCGGGCCCTACGGGGTCACCAAGTCGGCCATCGACCACATGATGATGCTGGCCGCCGACGAACTCGGAGAGTCGTGGGTGCGGGTCAACAGCATCCGCCCCGGCCTGATCCGCACCGATCTTGTTGACGCAAGCGTGATTCAGTCGCCGGAGATCAGCGCGGACTACGCGCTGTGCACGCCGCTGCCGCGGGTGGGCGAGGTCGAAGACGTCGCCAACCTGGCGATGTTCCTGCTCAGCGACGCGGCCGCCTGGATCACCGGCCAGTGCATCAACGTCGACGGCGGCCACATCTTGCGCCGCGGCCCCGACTACTCCTCGATGATGGTGCAGATGTTCGGCCAGGACGCGCTGCGCGGAGTGGTCTGAGCCGGGAGAATCGCATGAAAAGGCTTGAGGGCAAGAGGATCCTGGTGACCGGCGCCGCGTCGGGCATCGGGCAGGCCACCGCGCTGCGCTTGCTGGACGAGGGCGCCGCCGTCGTGGCCTCCGACGTCGCCGCCGACGGCCTGGACAACACCCGGGCGCGGGCCGACGAGGCCGGCACCGCCGACCGGCTGACCACCCTGCCGATGGACGTGGCCAGCGAGGAGTCCGTGATCGACGGGGTGCGCGTGGCCGTCGAGCAGCTGGGTGGCCTCGACTCGCTCGTCAACGCCGCGGGCATCCTGCGGGCCGCGCACACCCACGAAACCAGCCTCGAGCTGTGGAATCGGATCATCGGCGTGAACCTGACCGGGACCTTCCTGGTGGTCCGCGAAGCGCTGCCGTCCCTGCTGGCCCACTCCCGCAGCGCGGTCGTCAACTTCAGCTCCACGTCGGCCTCGTTCGCCCACCCCTACATGGCCGCCTACGCCGCGAGCAAGGGCGGCATCCAGGCCTTCACCCACTCGCTGGCGCTGGAATACGCGCGCGACGGCCTGCGCGCGGTGTGCGTGGCGCCGGGCAGCATCAAGTCCGGGATCACCGACGCCACCGGCGGATATATCCCCAAAGACGCTGACTGGTCGCTGTTTTCGAGGCTGATGCCGGTGTTGCCCACCTCCGTCGAATCCAGCGGCACCGGGATGGCCGAGCCCACCGCCGTCGCCGGGGTGATCGCCATGCTGGTGTCCGACGACGGCGCGTTCATCACCGGCACCGAGATCCGCATCGATGGCGGCACGCATGCGTGATGGCGGCGACCCGCCGCGCCCGGCTCCGCCGCGCTTGCGATCACCGCGCTGCGTGATGGCGGCGACCCGCCGCGCCCGGCTGCGCCGCGCTTGCGATCACCGCGCCGCGTGATGGCGGCGACTCGCCGCGCCCGGCTCCGCCGCGCTTGCGATCACCGCGCAGCGTGATGGCTAGTTGACGCAGGGCACGCCGCCGCCATCGATCGGCTTGCCCTGATCGGGCGTCGGGTAGGTCGTGGTCGTGCCGTTGTAGTAGTAGCTCTTGGCCTTGGTCGACGTGGTGCTCGAGCTGGTGCTCGTCGTGTCGTCCATCTGCGTCTCGTCGGGGGTGGGCATCGTGAAATTGGTGTCCACGGTCAGGCGGATGTGTCCGGGCTGCACCCTGGGGCTGGGCTGCTTCGGCGCGTCCACGCCGAGCAGGTTGGCCAGGTTGAGCGCATCGGTTTGCGCGCCGGCGCCGTACTCGACCGTCGTGGAGGTCGGGTCGCCGGATTCGCGGTCGCGGACCTGACCCGGGGTGTAGCCCTTCTTTTTCAGCGCGCGGGATACCTCGGTGGCCAGACCGCTCATGCTGCCGGCGTTGACCACGTCGACGACCGTGGACGGATCCGGCTTCACGGCGGTGGTGCTCGGCGCGGTCGACGTCGTATCGGCCCCGATCGCCGCCGCCACCTCCGCCTTGATCGCCGCCGGGTCGACGATGTTGACGTCCTGGCCGTCGATGTTGTCGTAACGCACCACCGGCAGC
>NZ_LZKY01000338.1:0-664 GCF_001673055.1 Mycobacterium sp. 1245801.1 | reverse complement strand
GAGGCGGCGGGTAAGCCGCCGCCGGCCGGCGGCTACGCGCCCCCACCACCCGGACCGGCGATCCGCACGCTGCCGACGGAGCAGTACACGCCGTGGCTGACCCGCGCGCTGGCCTTCATCATCGACATCCTCCCGTACGTCGTCGTGCACGGCATCGGCACCGCGATCCTGGTCGCCACCCAGCAGACCGCCTGCATCACCGACGTCACTCAGTACTCGGTCAACCAGTACTGCGCCACCCAGAACTCGACCGTCGGCATGGTGGCGCAGTGGCTGGCGTCGATCATCGGGCTGTTCTATTTGATCTGGAACTACGGCTACCGGCAGGGTGCCACGGGCTCGAGCGTCGGCCAGTTTCGCCCGCCCCTCGAAGACCGCGGACAGCAGTTCGCGTTCGGAGACGCTGCCGGCCACCTCGCCCGCCATCACCGGCGGCTCGGCCCCCACGACCGGCATCTGGGACACCCCGTACTCGCGCAGGATGCCGATGGCGTCGCGCACCGTCTCGGACGGGTGGGTGTGCACCAGGTCGGGCAGGGCGCCGGATTTGCCCCGCAGCACGTCGCCGACCCTGGCCTCCTCGGTGGACCCGTCCAGGCGGCTGCGCAGGAAGCCGTACGACGACATCCACGCGTCGTTGAAGATCTTGGACATGTAGCCCCGC
>NZ_LZKY01000337.1:0-15334 GCF_001673055.1 Mycobacterium sp. 1245801.1 | reverse complement strand
CCGGGCCGGTGGTCACCACTCCTGGGAAGACCTCGACGACCTGCTGTTGGCGACCTACTCGGAATTGCGGTCGCGCCCCAACATCACCGTCTGCGTCGGCGGCGGCATCGGCACGCCCGAGCGGGCGGCCGAATACCTGTCCGGGCGCTGGGCGCAGGCGTACGGCTTCCCGCTGATGCCCATCGACGGCATCCTGGTCGGCACCGCGGCGATGGCCGCCAAGGAGGCGACCACCTCGCCGTCGGTCAAGCGCATGCTGGTCGAAACCCAGGGCACCGACCAGTGGATCGGCGCCGGGAAAGCCTCGGGCGGAATGGCATCCAGCCGCAGCCAGCTCGGCGCGGACATCCACGAGATCGACAACAGCGCCTCGCGGTGCGGCCGGCTGCTCGACGAGGTCGCCGGTGACGCGGACGGTGATGTTGGGGCGCGACCGCAATTCCGAGTAGGTCGCCAACAGCAGGTCGTCGAGGTCTTCCCAGGAGTGGTGACCACCGGCGCGCCCGCCCTCGATGTGCGCGATCACCGGCTTGGTGGACACCTCGGTCGCGATGCGGATCACCGAGCGGATCTGCTCGACGGTGCCGGGCTTGAAGACGACGTGACTGATGCCGACCTCGCCGAGCTCCTCGATCAGCTCGACGGCCTCCTCCAGATCCGGGATGCCGGCGCTGATGACCAGGCCGTCGATGGCCGCGCCGGACTGGCGCGCCTTTTGCACCAGCCGCTTGCCGCCGACCTGCAACTTCCACAGGTACGGGTCCAGGAACAGCGCGTTGAACTGGTAGGTGCGGCCGTCCTCGAGCAGCCCGGCCAGCTGCTCGACGCGGTCGGCGAAGATCTCCTCGGTGACCTGCCCGCCACCGGCCAGCTCGGCCCAGTGACCGGCGTTGGCCGCGGCGGCCACGATCTTGGCGTCCACGGTGGTCGGGGTCATGCCGGCCAGCAGGATTGGCGAACGGCCGGTCAGCCGGGTGAATTTCGTCGAGAGCTTGACCCGCCCGTCGGGCAGGCGAACCAGCGTCGGGGCGTAGCTCGACCACGCCCGCGCCACCTCGGGGACGGCCCCGACGGTGAACAGGTTGCGCTGACCACCGCGGGTGGCGGCCGGCACGATGCCCACGCCCAGGCCGCGGATCACCGGCGCGGTCAACCGGGTCAGGATGTCGCCGGGGCCCAGGTCAAGAATCCAGCGGGCGCCCGCGTCGTTGACCCGGGTGATCTCCTCCACCCAGTCGACCGGACGCACCAGGATCGACTCGGTGAGCTGGCGGGCCAGCTCGACGTCCAGGCCGACCTTCTCGGCCCAGCCGCCGACGATGTCGATGCCGTCGGCCAGCCGGGGCGTGTGGAAGCCCACCTCGACCTGCACCGGATCGAAGACCGGCGCGAAGACGTCACCGCCGCGCAGCTTGTTCTTCCGGTCGGCCTCTTCCTTCTCCGAGATCTGCTGGCAGTACAGCTCGAAGCGGGACAACTGTTCCGGGGTGCCGGTGATGACGACCGAACGGCGGCCGTTGCGGATGGACAGGACGGGCGGCAGAACGGTGCGCACGTCCTGCGCGAACTCGTCGAGCAGCCGGCCGATGCGGTCGGGATCGGCGTTGGTGACCGACACCATCGGCGGGCGGTCGCCGAGGACCGAGATGCCGCGCCGGCGGGCCACCAGGGTCCCGGCCGCGCCGATCAGCTGGGCCAACGCCAGCAGCTCGACGTCGCGGGCGCCCCCGGCCTTGAGCGCCTCGACGGCGAGCACGCCCTGGGAATGTCCGGCCACGGCCACCGGGGGCGTCGCCTTGAGGTCCATCCCTTGGCGCGCCAGCGCGCGCACGGCCGCGATCTGGGTGAGCAGCACGCCCGGTATCGACACCGCGGCCGAGGTCAGGTGCTTGTCCGAGGGGACCGGATCTTCGGCCGCCAGGGCACGCACCCAGGTCAGCGGCTCGAAACCGATCGGGCGGACCACGACGAGCTCCTTGGCCACCGGCTCGAGGACCAGGTTCACCTCGCCGACCAGCGTTGCCAGGTCGGACTCGATACCGGCCGACGACACCAGCTCTTCGAGGGTCTCCAGCCAGGCGCTGCCCTGGCCACCGAATGCGACCGCGTAAGGCTCGCCGGCCGTCAGGCGGTCGACAAGGGCGTGGGTGTCCCCGGCGTGTGGGGCCTTGCCTTGGCCGTCGCGGTCAGCGGACACCCGGTCGTGCTCGTGGATCGTCACCTTGTCTGTCTCCCCTGTATGCGTCTTTAGGTCTCGTCGTCTGGCGGTCACCACCGCCTGGCGGGCTTGGCGTCGATGCGGCGTGGTTCAGCGTCGAATCACTAGCCGGGAAACGGCTGGCCGGTGTGTTGTCGGCGGACCGCCCGAGTGGTGCACGGCGGCGCGACGGACTCCATCGGCTGTACTAAGAGTGTCATAAGGATCGGCGCTTGTTTCGCGTGCTGATTGGTTACTGGTGAGTTCTACGCATGGGTAACCGTGTCCTGGGTAACACGCGGTTTCACCTACGGCGCGGAGCCGATTCACAAACCCGCTGCGTGCAGGTGGTTACGGTCGAGTAGCTACAACTGCGCAGATCAAAGCAGTCTTGTTATCGAATCGTTACATAAAAATTTTGCGCCGCGGAGTGCCGTCGCGGCGCCCTCGGCGGCATCGGACGGCCGATGGCCGCGTGCACCCGTCGGGAAAACGAGCGAACGAGTGTTTGCTGGAAACTTTAAGAGTCGGCGTCCGGGCCGGGCCGGACGGCGGGATCGGAGACTAGGCCCACTGCCCGAATTGGGGCTTGAGGATCTCGTTGATGTCCACGCCGACCCCGCCGACGCTGCGTTTGTCGATTTCAACCTGGTGCAGGTTGGCCGCCGGGTGAGCGTACCCCTTGGGTGAACCCCAGTTGTGCTGCCAGAAGTAAGAGCCCAATCCGTCGTGCAGCGCCCAGTCGATCGTTTTCGAATTGGCGTACACGCCTGTGCGCTGATGACCGATCACCGACTCCCACGACCGCAGGTACGGCGCCACCTGGCTCTTGTACTGCTCGTAGGAGGGATCGTCGTCGATCGAGGCGTAAATGGGTGCGCTGGCGGGCCCACCGGCCGCGGCGTGCAGCTGCATCCCGCGCTGCGCGTGCTGCAGACCCGCGCTGGCACCGCCCAGCCAGTCCGCGGTGCTGGCCTTGCCGTACTGGTAGCAGGACACGATTTTGAGCCCATTGCTGTTGAGGTCACGCGCTTCGGCGACCTGGATCGGCTTGCCGAGCATCCAATTGCCGCCGGGGCGGCGGTCCGAGACATACCGGATCGCCCCCACCGCGCCCGCGGCCCTGATCTGGCTGGCCGGAATGACGCCGGCCGCGTAGTCCAGCAGGGTGCCCAGCGAGCCAGACGCCGGTGCGGCGCTCAGCGCTGCGCCCGCGGCGCCCAGGCCCAGCAGGGCGGGGGTTGCGGCCGCGAATTTGAGCAGGTCACGTCGCGAAACGGAGGACACAAGCCACAGGGTACGACATAGACCCCATGTGACACATTGATCACACGAGTCACATGTGCATCACAGTGCCGCATCGTTCGTTTGAACGGATCGGGGCGCGGGCAGCACGATGACGCTCACCGCCTCCAGTCCGCGACGAGCGGTCTGCTGGGCGATCTCCTCGATGAACAGCGCTGCCGCCGGGCTGATCGATGCCGCCCAGGCGCGGAACCCCTGCACGATCACCGGGTCGTGCTCCAAGAGCGGTTGCACTCCCCGCAGCACGCCGACCACGTCGTCGGGCAGGGGGTCGGTCAGCTGCTCGTCGATCCAACGGCGCGCAAGCTCCGCCGCCGCCGACTCGTCGTCGCCCAGCGCGATCACGTCGGCGGCCAGGTTGCGCAACCGACCGAACAGCACCTCGTGGCCCGGCGTCTCGGCCAGTCGCGACAGCAACGTGCTGGCCGCGTTCGGTAGCACCATTTGCCCGAACAAGGCGGGAACCGGTAGCTCCCACTCGTCGAACAGGTCCGCGTACATCGCGGCGACGGGCGCCGACAGCGGCGCGCTGAGCCGCCCGATCACGCCAATGCTGTCGCGGTGCGTCGTCGCCAACCGGTGCAGGATGTGCTCGTTGAGGTCGGCGCCGGAACACTGGGTGGCGGCGCAGGATTCGTCGATGGCCCGGATCAGTTGGTCGAGCCGCTCACGTTCCTGGATCAGCAGCGTACGGTGCTGGTCGAGCAGGCCGGCCAGCGTGCTGTGTCCGCCCTCCATCAGCCGGGCGATGTCGTTGATACCGACACCGAGGCTTCGCATCAGGTCGATGCGCAACAAATCGAGAACCTGCTCGACGCCGAAAACGCGGTAGCCGTTGGACAGATGTTCTGCGCGCAGCAGCCCAATTTTCTCGTAATGGCGAATACGGCCGGAAGCGATGCCGGTCAAGGCCGTGACGTCGCCGATCAGCAACTGCTCAGCCACTCCTTGACCTTACAACTGTTACAAGGTCTGTACTGGTCGGATGCAACACGGTCAGCTGATCGACCTGACCCGGCGCGCGTTGAAACTGGCGCGGGACAAGACGACCGACCTCGCACCCGGCCAGCACACCATCGACGCGCGGGACTACACGGGTATCGAGCGACACGACCGGGATCGCGCCATGCTGCTCGCCAGTCCTCAACTGGTCGGCTATGTCTCGGAACTTCCCGTCCCCGGCGCGTATTGCACCAAGACGGTGATGGGGCGGTCCATCCTGCTGACCAGAACCTCGGAGGGATCGGTCAAGGCGTTCGACAACGTGTGTCTGCACCGCCAGTCACAGGTGGCGACGGGATGCGGCATCGCCAAGCGGTTCACCTGCCCCTACCACGCCTGGACGTACGACAACACCGGGCACTTGGTGGCACTTCCGGGACGTGAGGGGTTCCCGGAAGTGACCGTCAAGTCCGACGGCCTGACCGAACTCCCGGCCACCGAGTTCGCTGGATTCCTTTGGGTGGCACTGGATCCCGGGGCGACATTGGATGTGGCCGCACACCTGGGCCCGCTCGCCGAGGAACTGGACTCCTGGGGCATCGGGCGCTGGTCGCCGCTGGGCGAGAAGGTGCTGGACTCCGCGATCAACTGGAAACTGGCCATCGACACCTTCGCCGAGAATTACCATTTCGCCACCGTCCATCAACAGACCTTCGCCACCGTTGCGCGCAGCAACTGCACGCTGTTCGACTCCTACGGGCCACACCACCGGTTGATCTTCCCGCTCAACACCATCCTCGAGCTCGAGGACGTGCCGGAGGATCAGTGGAATCCGTTCCACAACATGGTGGTGATCTATGCGCTGTTCCCCAACATCGTGCTGTCGGTGACCATCGCCAACGGTGAGCTGTTCCGCGTCTACCCCGGCGACCGGCCCGGCAGGTCAATCACCGTGCACCAGAACGCAACTCCGCAGGACCTCTCCGACGAGGCGGTGGCCGCCGGGGCTCAGGCCATCTTCGAATATGCACATGCCACCGTGCGCGACGAGGACTACCGGCTGGTCGAGCGGCTGCAAGCCAATCTGGAGTCCGGAGTCCGCGATCACCTGGTGTTCGGCCGCAACGAGCCGGGTTTGCAGCATCGGCACATCACGTGGGCCCGCGCGCTTTTGCGCTCAGCCGCCGTCGACTGACAGCACCGCGATAAGATCGTCGAGAAGCTTTGCCAGCGCGTCGTTTTCGACGGGCGCCGAGCTGAACAGCAGCTCAACGGCGTCCTTGCGGCGCCCGGCGGCCACCAGGGGTACCAGCTGATCCACCATCCTCTGCAGTCGGGGCTCCGGCGGTGTCAGGTTCGCGACAGTGGTGGACAGCACCTCGACGAGTTCCCAATCCCGGTATAGCGCCAGCGAGCGTTCGTTGAACGCGAAGCCCGTCACCGGTTCTCCCCACATGGTCCCACGGTAGCGGTAGGGGCCTTCCATGTATTCGATCGGCAGCCCGTGCGCCGGGGCGGGCACCAGCGGCTCGCCAACGAGATCTAATTGCAGTGTGGGACAGGTGATCCGGTGCCGATCCGGCATATACCGCGCCGGGGCGAGTGGTCGCACCAGCGGTCGCATGGCCTCCGGCCATCGCACGTAGCTGCTGACCGTGACCTCGATGTCTTCGGCGCATTGCGGCGCGATCGTGGGGTCTGGGTGGCTTGTCGTGATTCCGGTAAACGGTTGCAGCGCATTGCCATCTGTGCGGTCGAACTGGCGCCAGATGCTCAGGTCGACGCCGTTGTCGAAGTTGATCGTGCGCCATTCGTGCGACCTGGCCCGCGGGTCTCCCCCGGATCCACCTCCGCCGGCGTACTTCGGGAACCACTGCCTGTCGACGTGCCCGCTGGTGCCGGACACCTGCGCCACCACGTCCCCCCAGCGCAAGGTGCCGGTCATCGCCATTCCGGTCTGGAAATAGGAATAGGTGTCGCTTTGACCGAAGCAGACGATCTTTCCGTTGTACGTCGACGCACCCACCGGTGTCGGTGCGCGCGTTGGTGATACGGCCAGATCCAGTCGCATGGGCCGGCCGGGCTGATCCGTTCCGACCAGGCTCACGCGGTACGTGTAGGGCAACAGTTCGCCATCGCCGTTACGACTGGTCGTCCACGACGCGGTACCCGCGCCGCTGTGATAGTTGATGTCGAGGTGGCCCGACGCCATCGTCAGCTTGGGCTGGGCCCCCGGCTCCATATTGGCCGGCGGCATGTCGTAGTCCGTGAAGGTGCCGTAGTCGCCGGTGTCGAGGTCGAACAGCGCCAGGGTGTAGAAGTCCGCGACCACCGTGCCCCCCGGCCGGTTCTTGTTGAAGATGGTCAGGAAGGCAAACGATCGATCGGTCTCGGCGGCGTCGAGCTGGCCGGCGATGAACCAGGTGTCCGATTCCTGGTCGGCATGTTCGCCTTCCGCGGCGGGAAACTCCAACTGGTCGTCGCCGGGCACCAACTGAAACGGGTAACTGCGCCAATCGCTGGTCATATCGGGCCTCGCTGCTTTTTTCGCTATGTTAGCGTGAATAGCGAAATTGCGGTCGCGGTCCGATCCCGTGAGGAAGTGCCCCGATGACAGAGACTTCCGGCCATCGCTCCTATAAGGAGGTGTTCATTGGGGGCCAGTGGCGCAAGCCGGCCAATCCCCAGCAGCTCGCGGTGATCTCGCCACACTCGGAGGAGCCGGTCGGGCACGTCCAAGTCGCCGGACCCGAGGACGTCGAGGCGGCCGTCGCCGCCGCACGGCACGCGTTCGATCACGGTCCGTGGCCTCGGCTGAGCCATGCCGAACGGATGGCCAAGGTCGAACAGCTCGCCGGAATCTATGCCGGCCACGCCGACGAGATGGCCGATCTCATCACCGACGAGATGGGGTCGCCGCGCAGCTTCAGCCGGATGGGCCAGGGTGCGGCCGCGGCGGCGCTGATGCACCTGTCGCTGGCCGCCGCCCGCGAGTTCCCGTGGCAGGAACGCCGCCAGGGCGTGCTCGGCGAGGTGCACCTGCGCAGAGCTCCGGTCGGAGTGGTCGGGGCGATCGTGCCGTGGAATGTACCGCAGTTTCTGATCATGCCCAAGCTGATCCCGGCGCTGATCGCGGGCTGCACGGTCATCATCAAGCCCGCTCCCGAAACCCCGTTGGACGCCTTGTGGTTGGCCGAGATGATCGAGCAGATCGGGTTGCCCGACGGCGTGGTGTCGGTGCTGCCCGGCGGTCCGGAGATCGGTGAGGCGCTGGTGCGCCATCCCGGCGTGGACAAGATCGCGTTCACCGGTTCCAGCGCCGTCGGGCGCCGGATCGCCGCGCTGTGCGGCGAGCAGCTGAAGCGGGTCAGTTTGGAGCTGGGCGGCAAGTCCGCGGCCATCATCCTCGACGACGCCGACATCGACAAGACGGTGGCCGGCCTGAAGTCCGCGGGCCTGATGAACAACGGCCAGGCGTGCGTGGCGCAGACCCGGATTCTGGTCAGCGACCGCAAGCACGACGAGGTCGTCGACGCGCTGGCCGGCATGATGTCGGCGCTCAAGGTCGGCGACCCGGCCGACGAGTCGACGGACATCGGACCCCTTGTCGCGCAACGGCAACAGCGCCGCGTCCAGGACTACATCAAGTCCGGCCGCAGCGAGGGCGCTCGCGTCGTGCTCGGTGGCGAGCAGAGCCCGTCCGAGCGCGGCTGGTACGTGCAGCCGACGTTGTTCGCCGACGCCACCAACGACATGCGCATCGCCCGGGAGGAGATTTTCGGTCCGGTGCTGACCGTGCTGCGCTACCGCGACGAGGACGACGCGATCCGTATCGCCAACGAAACCGATTACGGCTTGGCCGGTTCGGTGTGGACCGCCGACATCGAGCATGGCCTGCAGGTCGCGGCTGCGGTCCGCACCGGGACCTACGGCATCAACATGTACACCTTGGACATCGGCGCACCCTTCGGCGGCTTCAAGCAATCCGGCATCGGCCGCGAGTTCGGGCCGGAGGGGCTGCACGAGTACGTCGAGCTGCAGACGCTGATAGCCAAGGGGCAGCTGCCGCCGCTATAGGTTTTGCGGGTGTCGGGCACCGCACGGACGACGCGGTAGGCGGCCGGGCATGTTCGGTTATTGGATGCCGCAACATCTTTGAGCTTCAAGGCTTTGCCGGTAGTGACCGGTACCGCCGCTAGTTGGTTGTCGGTGGTGGGTGGGGTTGGAAGGGTGTGTACCACCACCAGTCGGCGCGTTCGCCGATCGGTCCCGGACACGGCGCCACCGCAGGTGGGGGCCCCGTGGGTGGGCGCGCCAGCGATCCCGCGCTGAGCACTCGGCCTTCGTCGTCGCGGACCACGAGTGCGTGTGCGGGTCCGCTGATGGTGATGACACCGCGATGATGCAACCGGTGATGGTAGGGACAGACCAGCACCAGGTTGGCTAGTTCGGTGGGGCCGCCGTCTTCCCAGTGCCGCAGGTGATGGGCGTGCAGACCGCGGGTGGCACCACAACCCGGCACCGCGCAGGTGCGGTCGCGATGCTCCAGCGCGCGGCGCAGCCGCCGGTTGATCACCCGCGTCGCCCTTCCGGCACCGATGACCTCGCCGCGGCGTTCGAACCACACTTCGCACGTGGCATCACAGGTCAGGTATTGGCGGTCGGCATCGGAGAGCAGCGGACCCAGATGCAGCGCCGCGGTGGGTTTTTCCACGTCGAGGTGCACCACCACGGTGGTGTGCTGCCCGTGCGGGCGCCGCGCCGCCTCGGCGTCCCAGCCGGTCTCGACCAGGCGCATGAACGCCTCGACCGTGCCCGGCAACGGGGGCCGCTGATCACCGGCGCTGGTGGCCTGATCGTGTTTCCACTCGGCGATCAGCGCCTCACGATGAGATGCCAACGCCGCGTCGAACGTCGCCGCATCGGGGGGCGGAAGGGTGATCCGGTAGCAGCTGCCCTGCTCGTCGGAGGTCTTAGTGATCGAGGCCAGCGGTCCCCGCCACTCCGGCCGGGGCTCGGGGTCGGGCCGCGGTTCCAGCTTGATCGCGGTACGCAACTGGTTCACCGTCGCGACCGCGGCCAGCTGCGCATAGTGCTCATCAGACCCTGTACCGGCCCGCGCCGCGATCACCCCAACCTGGTCCAGCGACAGCCGGCCCTCCCGCATGCCCGCCGCGCAGCGCGGAAACTCCTCCAGCCGGCTCGCAATCGTGGCGATCGTGCGCGCATTCCCCGGCGAGCAGCCCGTCTTCCAAGCCACCAACGCCGGCACCGACCGCGCCCCGGTCATCCCGCACAACTCGTCGCGATCGATCTCGGCCACAATCTCCACGACGCGCCCATCAATCGCATTACGCTGACCGGTCAACTCCGCCAGTTCGTCGAAGAGCTCCCCGAGACGTTCCTTCGGGGACGCTTCGACGCCGGCTGCAGCCACGGTCGCGGACATGACGCCATCATCGCAGCCACCACCGACAAAAACGGTCTCCCCCCATTCCGCGGCCCCAAATGTGGTGTGCGCAGAAACCCCTATGAGATCTCCGGTTCCCACCGCGGGTCGCGGCCAAGGCGTGCCAAAAGCTTTGTCTGCGCATCGCTCTCATCGCCGACCGGGACCGGCGCATCGAACATCCCGGACGCGGCCAAGGCCTGCGCACCTTCCGGAAGGCCGGCGCAGAACAGCTCACACCACGCCGGGTCCAGGGCGTCATCGGCGCGCCAGGTGCAGTCCGGCAATGTCATCCATCGCCGGAAGATCCGGGCACCTGCAACGTCAGCTCGACCGGACAGCACAGCGCGCCATGCTGATTGATCACCCGGATTTCGACATCGACCAGGCAGCGCGGCGGCTCCACCGAGGTGTCCCGGCGCTTCGCCACGGCCCGCCCCCGGCCGATCATCGTGTCGCCGGCATACACCGGCGCGGCCAGTCGCATGGACCGGTGCACCACGCGCGAGCGCGGCCCCGCCCAGTCGGTCGCGACGCGGTCGGCGAACCCGGCCAGGTGCATCGTGTTGACGTAAATCGTCGGATTGCCCTGCGCCTGAGCGTATTTTGGGTCGAAATGGCCGGGGAAGTAATCCCACGTCGCCCCGGCGTTCTCCACCACCCGCTGGTAGCTGATGCGGTCGATCACTTCCGGCAAGTCGACGGGAACGGAGATCATCGCCCAGTCCAGGCCGTCGCCGGTCACGACGCGGGCCCGGGGGTGAAGCGGAACAAGGTATTGCGATTGGTGGCGACCACGACGTTGTCTTGGCGGCGATAGGTCTCCAGCGTCTCGACGAAATGGCCGACGCCCAGTCGCGTCCGCTTTTCCGGTGATACCGAGACCAGCTCGTCGACTGCGGTCAGCACGTCGCCTTCGACGATGGGCTCGGGGAACTCAACCTCGTTGGCGGCGTTGATAAATGTAGTACCGGGCAGCGGCACCCGCAGGGCGATCAACGAAGCGGTGCCTCTTCCCCCGGGTTGCCAGGGCGGTGCGATCAGCCAGCCCATCAACAGCGCGGGCGGCGCGAGTAATCCTCCCCACTGCCGCCGGGCGAACTCGGGGTCCCAGTATGAGCGATTACCGTCGCGCACCATCGCAGCGAACAACTGGATGCGTGCGGCGCTGACCGCGGTTCCCGCGACGCGGGGCTCGCTTCGCGCGCCGACCATCCGCAGCGCATCGTCGTAGGTGCCGAAGGCCAGCCGCTGACCGAAATCCTGATCCACGTATCGGTGCCACTCACATAACGAGGGGGTGGCGACTCGGGACGGAATCCCACTGCAAGGCACGCGAAGTGAAGTACCAGCCGCCCCGCTCGTAGCTCAATGTGTCGTGGAAGGTCCCGGTGGCCCGCAGCGTGGTGTCGCCATAAATCGCGGCGAAAAGCACAGCGACACAGTGCTGAGTCGCGTTGACCCCGTCGACGCTGATCTCATGATCGACCGTGACCAGTCGTTGACCGTCGCCACCGTCGAAGGCCGACCGCAGGTCGCTGAAAAGCTCACCGTCGCGGGTATAGCTGGCACCGGAATGACGGAAGGTGGAGACCCAGCGGTCGCGATCGCCGTCGGAGTAGGCCCGATTGTGCCGGGCGTTCAGATCCAGGATGGCAGCGCGTCCGGTGGCGGCTTGCAGCATTTGCTGTTCTTGATAGGTCATGGTCATCGCTTCCAGCCTCTCTGGAGAAATCACTGCCGACAATGGGCTGAGGGGACGTTAATGCAACTCGTCGACTATTACGTGACATTAACGGAACCTAACGGCGAACGACATACCCACTACTTTCACGATCCCAGGCCCCCGGACTGACGCCGCGTTCGCGCAATAAATCTTTGCGTATCCGGCCCATCACGTTCTTCGGCAGTTCGCTCACGGTCTCCACGAATCGCGGCACGCAGAAGTACGGCATGCGGGCCGAGCAGAAGTCGAGCAGTTCTGCGAAATCCAGTGTGGCGCCGGGCCGCAGCGTGACCACTACCAGGACGTCGTCCTCGCCCAAATCGCTCGGCACGCCGACCGCGGCGGCCTCGGCCACGGCGGGATGACTGGCGACAACGGCCTCCACCTCGACCGAAGAGATATTCTCACCGCGCCGGCGCAACGCATCCTTGATTCGGTCCACATAGGTCAGATTCTGGTCGCGATCGAGGCGCCCGAGATCGCCGGTGTGAAACCATTCCGGATGCGGCTTTATCCGCGAATCCGCGCCGACGTAGCCCACGCTCATCACGTGCGGATACCTGGGCCGACAGGCGATTTCACCCACGGAGTCAGCGGGCAGCGGATTGCCATGCTCGTCGAGGATCCGCACCTCGAAATCGGGATTCGGCCGGCCCGACGTCCCGGGAACCCCCTCCTCGGCGACCGACTTGAGGGCGATGGGAAAAGCCTCGGTGAGCCCATACATCGTGACAATGCGGCAGCCGTAACGCTTTTCGATGTCGCGGTAGGAGTTTGCGTCGATCGGCGCGGCGGAGATGAACCGTAACGGCAGCCGTGCGTCATCCGGATCCGCGGGCAGATTCCGCAGCATCGAGACCATCGCCCCGGCACCGGCGAACCCGACGGCGCCGCGGGCGCGTATGTCGTCCCACACCTCGCCGGGGTGAAAAGACCCGGCCAGCACCGTCGTTGCGCCGACCAGCATGGGCGCCAGGATGCTGGGTGCCGCACTGAGGTGAAACAACGGCATCGCCGTCCACAACACCTCGCCCTCGCGTAATTGCCAGGCCGATGAGACGGTGGCTGCCACGGAAAACAGGTAGTGCCATGTCGTGGCGACCGCTTTGGACGGGCCGGTGGTGCCCGAGGTGTAGAACAGGCAGGCGAGGTCGTCCGCCTCGCCCGGGTCATCGACCGACGCGTCGCCGGCGTGTTGTCTCAACGTCGCGGTCAGTGAGTCACCTTGCACCACAATGTTCGTCAGGCTCTCCGCCGCGTCGGCGACCTCGGCGGCGCGGGGCCGGTGTTCGGCGTCGGTCAGCATCACCTTGGCGTGTGACAGCCGCAGGGCGTGCAACAGGAAGTCGCCTTTGTTCGCGGCATTGATCGCCGCGCTCACCGCACCGATCCGCGCCGCACCCAGCCAGAAGTAGACCCATTCCGGACACGTGCCGGTGAACAACGCGATGCGGTCACCCCGTCCGACTCCCAACTCGCTCAACACCTTTGCCGCCGCACACGACCGCTGGCGCATCTGCTCGAAGGTCACGTCGACGCCGGCGATCGACATCATCACCCGGTCGGGGTACTGTCGCGCGCGGCGGTCGAGCACGGCCGGCACGGTGAAACGGTCGACGCCGTAATCGGCGGGCCGCACGGACCCCACGCGGTCAGCGCACATCGGTCTGTGTGGCTCTGGTCAAGCTTTGGCGGCCGCCGGGTCGGGCTCACCGTCGGCGCCGTAACCGAAGTCGGAGGGCGACGGTTGCTCCCCCGGGTAGAAGCGGTGGGCCCACCGACGCAGGGCCGCGTAGTCGTGTGCCTCTTCGGGCGCCAGGTTGGGCTTCTCCAGGTATTTCATGTTCTCCCAGGTGAAGAAGTCCTGTTTGATGACCTCTTGCTGCAATGCCAGGAACCGGGCGGCACGTCCGGTGGGCACGTCACCGCTGTCGCCCGGTTCACGCACGGAAGCCTGCGTGTAGAAGTAATCGGTGTAGTCCTCGTCGACCGGGGTCTGCCCGGTCACCTCGATAGTCGCCACCAGCTCGCTGGGGAACCGGACGATGCCGAGGCCCAGCGAGTAGTTGTCGTAGATGATCTTGGCGTCGACCGGCCCGTCGGGTGTCAACCAGGTCGAGCCGCGGCCGCCGCCGAAGTGGGCGTTGACGGTGGCGTGCAGGTGATAACCGGCCACCTCGAACGACGCCGTCGTGGCCGGGTTGGCGGCCTTGTGCACGTACTGAACGTGATAGGGGTCGGCGGCGTTTTCGATGATCATCTGCGGGTGCACCTTGACCCGGTTCAGCATCTGGCTGTGCGGGTGCAGCGGGTAGTACTCGTTGGTTTCCAGTTCCGGCAGCACCGGCGGCTGCCAGTACGGCGCCCGCCCGTGGCGCTCGTGCCAGGCCAGGATGAAGCCGTACCATTCCATGCTCGGATAGGTCCGGATGCGGACGTTGTTCTTGCAGCCGATCTTGCTGTAGGGAATCAGCGCGTTGGTTCCATCGCCGCGCCACTGCCAGCCGTGCCAGGGGCAGACGATGTTCTCGCCTTCCACGGTGCCGCCGACCCCCAGGTTGGCGCCGAGGTGCTGACAGTAGGCCTCCATCACGTGAACCTGGCCCGACTCCGTGCGGAACAGCACCAACTCCTCGCCGAAGTAGTGCGCGCGCCTGACCTGGCCGGGAGCCAGGTCGCTTCCGAAGGCGACGATGAACCAGCCCGTCGGGAAACGGTAGGTCGACAGCGCGATGCCACCCGGTCCGAACTCCCGTTCCGAGGGGTCTGACTCTGGAATCGTATTCGTCACGAGCACTCCGTTTCCCACGCGGCCGGGCGCATCAGGGCCGCTCTTAACTCACCGCGTTTCGACGACTAAGGTCTATTTTTACTATTTTAGACATTGAACGTCAACGCGCCGCCGCCCGGGCGTGGCGTGGCGTCGGAGCCAATGGGGGTTCGCATGACGGCCGCTGCGGTGGACCTTTCCGATTTCGCGTTGTGGCGTAACGGTTTTCCCGACGAACTGTTCGCCGAGTTGCGGCGTACCAGGCCGCTGTTTCGGCACGACTTGACGCCGGGCGTCGCCGACACCGTCCAGCGCCAATTCTGGGTCGCCACCAAACACCGGCATGCGGTCCGCCTGCATCGCGACACCGACTCGTTCACCGCGGCCGACGGCCCGCTCATTCAACCGGTCGCCATGTTCTCGGCATCCCCGACGATCATCACGCTGGATCCGCCGGACCTGAACAAGCGCCGCAAGCTGATCTCCAACGCCTTCAACCCGCGTGCGATCGCCAAGCTGGAGAACGGCATCCGGGCGCGCGCCGCGCGGATGATCGACGGCCTGCTCGCCCGGGGCGGTGGGGACTGGATCTCCGACGTCGCCGACGCGCTACCGATGACGGTCATCGGCGACATCATCGGCATCCCAGAGGAGGACCGGCCGCGGATCTTCGAGCTGTTCGACCGCATCCTGAAGGCGCTTGCGCCCGAGGAGCACCCGAGCGGGCACGTCGAAACCGAGCTCTTCGCCTCGGTCTTCGAGTACGCGATGGAGCTCACCGCCGAAAAGCGGCGCAATCCCACCGACGACATCTGGAGCACGCTGGCGTCCGCGGTGATCACCGGCGACGACGGCGAGCAGTTCAGCCTGCCCGAAAACGAACTCGAGTTCTTCTTCTTCGTGCTGGCCTTCGCCGGCAGCGACACCACCAAGAACGCGCTGGCC
>NZ_LZKY01000336.1:0-13733 GCF_001673055.1 Mycobacterium sp. 1245801.1 | reverse complement strand
TCGTCTCCCAGGACCAGGTGCAACGGCGAAATCTCGGTCACCCCACGATGGTGTCACGCCCCACCGACCGCGCCGCTCGGGGATCGACGGCGCGACGCCCCGCCTACCCCAACCCGGACAGCGCCCACGCCAGCCCGACCAGCGCCCCGACCCCCGCCGCGACGCGAAACAGTCGCCACCGCCACAGCACCACCGCCAGCACCGTGACGCCGCCGACGATCAGGGTGCCGGGCATCCCCTCGGGGACCGGCACCGTGGCGCCGGGCATGTTGGCCGCCGCGTGGGCCACGCCGTCCACCCACCACAACTCCGGGCCGGTGAACCGGATCAGCAGCCGCGCGGCGGCCGGCCATATCGCGCAGAGCGCGGCCGCCGCGGTGCCCAGCACCGTGATCGGGGCGATCACACCGGCCACCGCGAGGTTCGCCAGGGCGGCAACCACGCTGAATCGCCCGGAGATCGCCGCCACCAGCGGCGCGGTCACCACCTGCGCGGCCCACGCGACGGCGAGCGCATCGGCCAGCGGCTTGGGCCATCCCTTGGTGACCAGGCGCCGCGACCAGACCGGCGCGACGACGATCAGCGCCGCGGTGGCGAGCACCGACAGCGCAAACCCCACGTCCACGGCCAGCGTGGGGGCGACCGCCAGCAACACCAGCACGGTGGCGGCGAGGGCCGGAATGGCTTGCCGCCGACGCGAAGTCAACATGCCCGTCAGCGCGATGGCACCCATCACCGCCGCCCGCACCACACTCGCCGTCGGCTGCACGACGATGACGAAGGCCACCAGCGCCAGCGCGGCAAGCGCGACGGCCGACCGCGGGCCGATCAGCCGGGCCGAGAACAGCACGGCCGCACACACGATCGTCACGTTGGCCCCCGACACGGCCATCAGGTGCGTCATGCCGGCCGCACGAAAGTCGCGGCTGGTGTCACTTGGCACCGCCGAGGTGTCGCCGAGCACCAGCGCGGGCAGCATCGCCGCCTGCTCGCCGGGCAGCGTGGCGCGGACCGCGGCGGCAAAGCGGCTGCGCACGCCGTGCGCGGCCGACTGCACTGCGCTCGCGGTGCCCATGGCCGGCGGGCCCGACGCATTGAGCACCGCGACGGTCAGGTCCCGGCGGGTCGGCCGGGTGATCCGCGCGGTGAACCGCACCGGCTGGCCCACCGTCACGGCGGCGAAGTCCGAGGCGCGCGCGAAAACCACGACGCGGCCTGACATTTCGGCGTCGCGCAGGCGTTGCAGGGTCGCCCGAAACATCAGCCGGCTGCTGCCCAGCGACACCGGGCTCTCGGTGAGGGTGACGGTAGCCGGGGCGCTGGTGCCGAAGGCCGCGGTGATCGGGTGGTGAGCGGCCGCGTCGGCGCGCAGCGCGATCGCGAAGCCGTAGCCCGCTCCCACCACACCCACGGCGGCCAGGCCGGCGCTGATCGTGCGGAGCCGGGCCACGCGGCCGGGCCGGCGCGCCGCGCGCCATGCCAGCGCACCGGCGGCGACGGTCAGCGCGACGCAGCACCAGGCGAAGATCCGCCCGGCCGACCACCAGATCCCGCCGGCCGTCACCGCCCAGCAGGTCAGCGCGGCCGGCACCAGGCGCACATCGACATGCCCCGACGGTGATCCACCTAGCCCGGGAGGCAGCACCGGGGTCAGACACGGACCAGCGCGCGCAGCTTCTCCAGCCGCGCCGGCCCGATGCCCTCGACATCGGCGAGCTGGTCGACGCTGGTGAATTTGCCGTTGGCCTGCCGCCACGCCACGATCGCGGCGGCGGTGACCGGCCCAACGCCGGGCAGAGCGTCGAGTTCCGCGACGGTCGCGGTGTTCAGGTCGACCGCCTGGCCCGGCTTCGGCTTGACCGATCCCGACCCGGGCGCCGGCGCCTTGGAGGTCGGCGTCGTTGCGGTGGCGACCGAACTGCCCAGGGCCGTCGGCTGGCCCGGAACGGGAGCGAGGCCGACCACGATCTGTTCGCCGTCACCGACCGGTCGGGCCATGTTCAGTCCGATGGTGTCGGCGCCGTTCACCGCGCCGCCGGCGGCCTGCAGCGCATCGGCGATGCGCGACCCCGGCGCCAGCGTCACCAAACCCGGCGTGTGCACCAAGCCGACGACGCTGACCACCACCGGACGGTCGGGGCTTGCGGGTGGCGCCGCACCCGGGCTGGCCGACGACCTGGCGGTGGACACCTTCTCCACCGGTGGCAGCTTGGCTGACATCACCGGCGCCGGCCGGTCGCGCAACAAGGTGAAAACCGTGACCAGCACCGCCAGCGCCGCCACGATCGCCAACCCGATGGCGCCGGCGCGGCCGGGGTCGGCGCGCACCCTGGCCACCCAGCCGCGGTCCTGCGAGGCGTCGGGAAGCCAGCGCGGCAACAGTGAATTCTGGTCGTCGTCCGGGGCGTCCTGCGTCGAGGCCGACCCGGCGTCCGCGGGCTCGGCGGCGCCATCGGTCTCCGGTTCGGCGTTGAGCCGCCGGTGCAGGCGCTCCGCCGGAAGTTCTGTTCGCATGGGCCGACGGTAGGTCCGCGGACCGTCACACCGGCACCGCTCAACGGCTATCTGTGGATTAACCCGAGGCTGTGCACGGGGCCCGCGAGGGATGGGTCAAGATGGAAGTCGAGCGAACGACCAGCACCGCCAGAAAACAGCTCGGGGCGCTGCGTCGTCACGGTCACCCCGAAACGACAGGAGGCTGCCATGCAACTGGCGCTCACGCCCGAGGAAGCCGCGTTCCGCGACGAACTCCGCACCATCTATACGACCAAGATTCCCGAGGAGCTGCGCGAGCGGGTACGCCGCGGCTCGGCCGAAGTGAACCACGACGACATCGTCACCAGCCACAAGATCCTGCACGAGCACGGCCTGGCAGTACCGAACTGGCCGGTGGAATGGGGCGGCAAGGACTGGACCCCGACCCAGCACCAGATCTGGGCCGACGAGATGCAGCTGGCGTGCGTCCCCGAGCCGCTGAACTTCAACACCAAGATGGTGGGCCCGGTGATCGCCGAATTCGGTTCGGAGGAAGTCAAACAACGCTTCCTGCCCCCGACCGCCAGCCTCGACATCTGGTGGTGCCAGGGCTTCTCCGAGCCCGAGGCGGGGTCGGATCTGGCCTCGCTGCGCACCACCGCGGTGCGGGACGGCGACGACTACGTGGTCAACGGCCAAAAGACCTGGACCACGCTCGGCCAGTACGCGGACTGGATCTTCTGCCTGGTCCGCACCGACCCGCAAGCGCCCAAGCGGCAGGCCGGCATCTCCTTTTTGCTCTTCGACATGAAGACGCCGGGCATCACCCTGCGACCCATCAAGACGATCGACGGCGGCCACGAAATCAACGAGGTCTTCTTCGAGGACGTCCGGGTTCCCGCCAATCAGCTTGTCGGAGAAGAGAATCAGGGCTGGACGTACGCGAAATTCCTGCTCGGCAACGAGCGCACCGGCATCGCCGGGGTGGGACGGACCAAGGTGCGCCTCGCCGAGGTGAAGAAACACGCCAAGACCACCGGAGTGCTGGGCGACCCGCTGTTCGCGGCGCGGCTGGCCGAGGCCGAAAACGAGCTGCTGGCACTGGAACTCACCCAGTCGCGGGTCGTCACCGACTCCGCGGACGGGCAGCCCAATCCGGCCTCGTCGGTGCTCAAACTGCGCGGCAGTCAATTGCAGCAGGTGGCCACCGAACTGCTCGTCGAGGTGGCCGGGCCAGACGCGCTGCCGGCCAACGGCGAAGACATCGCCTCGCCGGACTGGGCCCAACACAGTGCGCCGCACTACCTCAACTACCGCAAGACGTCGATCTACGGCGGCAGCAGCGAGGTGCAGCGCAACATCATCGCGTCGACGATTCTGGGATTGTGAGGCAGTCATGGACTTTCAGCTGAGCGACGAGCAGGCCCTGCTCCGCGACACCACGCGCGACCTGCTGTCGCGCACCTACGACCCGGAAAGCCGCAACAAGATCATCGGCTCCGATCTCGGCTGGAGCCGCGAGGTCTGGAGCCAGCTCGCCGACACCGGCATCCTCGGCCTCGGATTCGATCCGGACGAGTCCGGCCAGATCGAGATCATGGTGGTGCTCAACGAGGTCGGGCGCCGCCTCGCCCCCGAACCGGTACTGCACGCCGCGCTGGGACCCGGTGCGCTGATCGCCGAGCTGGGCACCGACGCGCAGAAGGAACTGCTCGACGAGGTCGCGGGCGGGCAGCGGCTGCTGGCGTTCGCCCACCTCGAGCCGGGGCAGCGCGATCCGTCCGCCGAGTTGAGCACCAAGGCTGCGCAGCAAGGTGATTCGTGGACCTTGAGCGGTCGGAAGAACCCGGTGCTGGCCGGGGACGCCGCCGACACCCTGGTGGTCAGCGCCGCCTTGCCGAGCGGCGGCGCCGGCCTGTTCCTGGTCGATGCGGCATCGGTCACCAGGCACCCGTTCCGGACGTTCGACGGACAGCGCGGCGCCCAGATCGACCTGGACTCCACTGCCGCCGAACCCCTCGGCGAGGCGGTCGACGCGTCGGGCGCGATCCGCGACGCCATCGTGCGCATCCAGTCCGCGTTGTGCGCCGAAGCGCTGGGCGCCATGGAGGAATCGCTGCGCCTGACCACTGATTACCTCAAGACCCGCAAGCAGTTCGGCGTCACGCTCAACAAATTCCAGGCGCTCACGCAACGCGCGGCCGACATGTACGTCTCGCTGGAACTGGCCCGCAGCATGACCCTGTACGCGGCCATGTCGATCGCTGACGGCAACATCGACCCGGTGATCGCCTCGCGCGCCAAGCTGCAGGTCGGCCGATCGGGACGGCACATCGCGCAGGAGTCGGTCCAGATGCACGGCGGCATCGGGGTGACCGCGGAATACCCGGTCAGCCACTATGCCGCCCGGCTCACCGCGATCGAGCACACGCTGGGCACCTCGGGTGAGCACCTGCACAACCTGATCGACCACCTCGGCGACTACGACCTGGCCCGCCTCTAACGCATGGCCGAGCTGACCGAAAAGGTCATCGAGTTCCTCTCGACCGGCACCCGTACCGGGATGCTGGGCTACGTCGCCGCCGATGGCAGGCCGCTGGTCGCCCCGGTGTGGTTCGTCGTCGACGACGGGCAGTTGGCGTTCAACACCGGTCGCGACACGTCGAAAGGCCGTGCCCTGGCCCGCGATCCGCGAGTGGTGATCTGCGTCGACGACCCTCATCCGCCGTATTCGTTCGTCCAGGTGCAGGGCGTGGCCACGGTCAGCGAGGATCCGCAGGACGTGCTGGACATCGCGACCCGCACCGGGGGCCGCTACATGGGCGCCGACCGCGCCGACGAATTCGGCAGGCGCAACGCCGTTCCCGGCGAATTAGTGGTGCGGCTGCGTCCGACCAAGGTCATCACCGGGTTCGACATCAGCGCCTGACATCATTGCGGCTCCTGCGCCGCAACCGGTTCCGGCTGGCCCGGCTCGGTGTCCGCGTCGGGCAGCTGACCCACGAGGTATTCGGCCAGGCCTCCGATGGTCGGATAGTCGAACACCGCAGTCGCGTTGATCGTGAACTTACCGCCGAACTGACTGTGCAGCCGGTTGCGCAGCTCGATCGCCATCAACGAATCCGTCCCCAGGTCCAGGAACCGGCTGCTCGCCGCCGGCGGTGAGGCGAGCCGCAGGAAGTTCTGCACCTCTCGTTGCAGGAATTCGGTCACGAAACCGGCGCGCTGTGGCACCGGAATCTCCATGAGCTGCTTGAGCAACTCGCTGTCACCGGTCACCTCTCCGACCGCACTGGGCAACACCACGTCGAGGATCGGTGGTCGCGAACTGCCCAGCACCTTCGCGGCGCGCTGCCAGTTGGCCTTGAGGACGGTGGCCTGGCCGGTTCCGTTCGCGACGACCTCGGCGAGGGCACCCAGGGCCGCCGACGGTTCCAGCGGAATCAGGCCCTGCGCACTGATGTTGGCGGTCGCGGCCTCCGAGGAGGCCATGCCGCCCTGGGCCCAGGGACCGAAGTTGACGCCGGTGGCCGGCAGGCCCTGCGCCCTGCGCTGTGCGACCAGGCCGTCGAGCAGCGCGTTGGCGGTCGCGTAGTTGGACTGACCGGGCGAACCGAACACGCTCGACACCGACGAGGACACGATGAAGAAGTCGAGCTCGTCGTCTCGGGTCAACCTGTCCAGGTGGCATGCGCCGAATGCCTTGGGCGCCAACGTTGTCTGGAACCGTTCCAGGCTCTGCTGGGACAGCAGCGCATCATCGAGCACGCCGGCCAGATGGGCCACGCCGGCCAACGGTGGCAGCTCCGCGCGGATGCGCGCCAGCAGCGCGGCAACCTCGGACTCGTTGCCGACGTCGGCGGTGAAGACATGGATGCGGCACTTGTAGCGCTCGGTCATCTCCTCGATCAACCGTTGCGCGTCCGCACCCGGCTCCCGTCGGCTGGTCAGCACGATGTCACCGGCACCGAGCTGCGCCAGATACGACGCCGTGTGCAGACCGATGGCTCCCAGTCCACCGGTGATCAGGTAGCTCCGATCCGCCCGCGGCTGCAGCGGATTGGGTATCTGCACCACGATCTTGCCGATGTGCCGCGCTTGCTGCATGCGGCGGAACGCGGCCCGCGCCTCGGTCAGGGGGTAGATCTCGGCCGGCAGCGGTGTCCAGTCCCCGTCGGCCAATCCCTGTGACACCTCGGTCAGCAAGCCCCGAATGCGTTCGGGCTCTTGGAAGGTCACCGTGTCCAGCGCCACGATCTCGTAGGCGATGTCGGGACGGGCCTGCGCCATCTGCTCGGGTGTCCAGATGTCGCGCTTGGCGATCTCGGCGAAGCGGCCGTTCTGGGCGGTCGCCCGCACGGTCGCTTCGAGGAACCCCTCGCTGGTCAGGCTGTTGAGCACCACGTCGACGCCGGCACCGTCGGTGTCGGCGAGGATCTGGTCGGCGAAATCCGTTGTGCGCGAGTCATAGACGTACTCCACACCCAGCTTGCGCAGCGTCGCGCGCTTGAAGGTGCTGGCGGTGGCGAAGACGGTGGCACCGCACTGCTGAGCCATCTGGATGGCCGCCAGGCCGACACCGCCGCTGGCGGCGTGGATGAGCACACGGTCGCCGGGCTTCAGCTGTGCCCAGTCGAACGCGAGCCGAACCGTCAGCGCCGCAGCGGGAATGGTGGCCGCCTCGACCGCACTGACGCCGTCGGGGATCGGCGCGAGCAGCTGGGCGGGCACGTTGAACCGGCTGGAGAACGCCCCCTGCATGAAGCCGTAGACGCGCTGACCGACCTCGAGCCCGGTGACGCCGGCGCCCAATTGCGTGACGACGCCGGCGAAATCACCGCCGATGGGTCCCGGGTCGCCCGGATAGAGGCCGAGGACGTTGAGCACGTCGCGGAAGTTGAGGCCCGAGGCCTCCACCCGGACCTGCACATAGCCCTCGCCCGGAGGTGCGACGTCCACTTCCGTGAGTCGCAGGTTGTCGATCGCGCCGCGCTCGGTGGGCGCCAGGACGTAGTCGCCCGCACGCGGCACCGTGAGATGACCGCTGCGCGCCCACGGCAGCAACCGGGATGCCAGCAGCTTTCCTTGTCGCACCGCCAGTTCCGGTTCGTCCACCGGGGTGGCCAACAGGCTGGCCAGCGCGTGCACGGCCTCCGGTGATCCGTCGCAATCGATCAACTTGGCGCGCAGCGCCGGTTCCTCGTTGATCGTGGTGCGCCCGAGCCCCCACAGCGCCGCCTGCACCGGGTCGACCGGCTCGCCGGATTCGCATGCCACGGCCCGCTCGGTGACAATCCACAGTCCCCCAGGCAAATTCACGCCGCCGCCCTGCACCGCGTGCACGGCGCTGAGCAGATTGGCGATCTCGGTCTCGAGGCGCGCCGCCCCATTGGTCGAGTCGGCGCCACCTTTGCCCGCGTTGGGCGCTTCGCCGCGCCAGACGACGCCGGCGAACGGCAGCCCCTGCTCGGCGGCCTGAGTCAGCACCTGCCCCAACGGCTGCGGATCTGCGCTCCGGTCGAACGGGATGCAGCCCGGCACCTTGGCGGCCAGTTCGTCGAATCCGGCGATCAACCAGGTGCCGCCGATCTCTGCGGCTTCTTCAGCCGGCGGCGCCGGCACCTCGTGCCAGCCGAGGGTGTACAGCAGCCGGGTGGCATCGCCGCCGAGGCCGCGCAGCAACGCCTCGCGCGGTGCGCGCTTCACCGTGAACTCGCGAATCCCGCCCAGCCGGCGGCCGTCCCGGTCGACGAAATCGAGGTCGAATACCTGGGTCTCGCTGTTGAGTTCGCTGGTGTGCCACCTCGCACGGCAGTAGAACCGCCGCGGCATCTTCTCCCGCAACATCACTTGCCCGTAGCGCAGCGGCAGGAACAGATCGTTGACGCCCTGTTCGGCGGCGAGGAGCGCCGGGAAGGCCGGGAAGGCGACCCCGGTGCACAGGTCCATCAGCACCGGGTGCATCGGCTCGCTGCCGAGTTGTTCGGCGAGTTCGGCACCGACGAGGATGTCGCCGACCCCCTCGCCGTCACCGAGCCACAGTGACTTCAGGGAACCGGACCAGGTCGGTCCCCAGGCCAGCTCCAAGTCGGCGAAGGTCTCGAACAACTCCTGTGGACGCATGCGGTTCAGCCGCTCGAGCGCTTCGTCGATCGGATCACCGTCGTCGGACACCGGCTCGTCGGTGACGTCGTCCGCGCCGGCGACCACGGTGCCTTCGGCGTTCAACGACCACTCGGCTCCGCGTTCCCCGTAGGGACGGCTGTGCACCTGGAAGGTGAATTCGCGACCTGCCTGCACCGGGTGCAAGGTCAGCTGTACCTCGCGAGAACTCTTCTCCGGCAAGATGATCGGCTCGTAGAAGAAGACGTCCTTCGCCCGTGCCGGAGTGCCGACCGCGGCCAACGCCATCGCCGCGTAGGTTGCGCCGGGCACCACGACCGTGCCGTAGATGACGTGATCGGATAACCACGGCTGCGATTTGACGGACAACCTGCTGGTGTAGACGGAGTCGCCCGAGGCGAGGTCCTTCGCGCTGCCCAGGATGCCCGAAGACGGGCCGGCCCCTCCGACGACGGCGGTGCCGGATGTCTTGGGCCAGAACCGGCGGCGCTGGAACGGATAGGTGGGCAGTTCGATGCTGCGACGTCGCTGACCATGCAGCGCAGCGAAATCCGGACGATGGCCGCCGACGTAGGCCGCGGCCAGCGCGTCGGCGATCTGGCGCCGATCGCCGACGCCCTTACGCAGCGAGACGATCGCCCGCGGTGCGGTCAGGTGCTCCGGCCAGACCTGCACCGCGGCACCGGTCAGCACCGGTTGCGGACCGATCTCCATCAACACCGAGCAGCCCAGCGCCGCCGCGGTGCGCACGCTTTCGGCGAACTGCACCGGCTGGCGGGAATGGCGCCGCCAGTACGCGGCGTCGAGCGGGGTTTGGCCCGTCAGCACGGCCCCGGTGCGGTTGCAGATCAACGGCATCGTCGGGGCGGCGAACTCCAATTGCGCTGCGTAGGACTCGAATTCGTCGAGCACCGGATCCAACAACTCGGAGTGGAAGGCGTGGCTGGTCTGCAGCCACGTGCAGCGGATCGCCTCGTCGCCGAACTTGGCGACGATCTGTTCGAGGTCCTCACCCGGACCCGACAGCACCGTATTCGGTCCGTTGTACGCGCCGACCGACACTCGCGGGAATCCGCCGGCGACCTCCTCGACGTGCTTGGCGTCGGCGAATACCGCCACCATCCGTCCGCCCTCGGGCAGGCTGCCGAACATCCGGCCGCGCTCGGCCATCAGCCGGGCGCCGTCCTCGAGACTGAACACCCCGGCCACGCAGGCCGCCGCGTACTGGCCGACGCTGTGCCCGAGCACCACATCGGGTTCGATCCCCCACGACTGCCACAGCCGGGCCAGGCCCATTTCGACGGCGAACAGCGCCGGCTGGGCAAACGACGTGTGCCGCAGCCTCTCTCCGGCTTTGCCCCCCGTTTCGCGATCGGTGGCGAACAGCACCTCCAGCAAGGGATGCGGCAGGATGTCACGGACCGCGTCCGCGCACCGCGTCACCGTTTCGGCGAAAACCGGTTCGGTGTCGAACAACTCACGCGCCATCCCCGGGTACTGGCTGCCCTGGCCGGTGAACAACCATGCCGTCATCGGGTGGTGTGTGTGTTCGCCACGCACAACGCCGGGCCGCAGGCGGTTCTCGGCCAATTCGGCCAGGGCGTCGCGCGCGCTCTCGAGCGAGTCCACCACCAGGGCGGCGCGGTGTTCGAAGTGTGACCGGCCCGTTCCGGCGGTGAGGCATACCTCGGTGAGGTCCGCATCCGGGTGGGCGGCCAGCCACGCCTCGTAACGCTGCGCCAACGCCACCAGCGCTTCGGGTGACCGCGCGGACAGCGCGAGCACCGTGGCGCCCTGAGCGTGCGACGCCGAGTCCGCGGCGGCGTCGTCGGCGGGGTTCGGGTCGGCGGATACGGCGCGCGCCGGTGCCTCCTCCACCAGGACGTGCGCGTTGGTTCCGGTGAACCCGAACGAGCTCACGCCCGCGCGCCGCGGCCTGCCGTTGGGCTGCCACGGCATCGTCTTGTCGACCACCCGCACGGGCAGCGAGTCCCACGGAATGTGCGGCGACGGCTGCTCGAAGTGCAGGCTCGGCGGCAGGACCTCGTGCTGCAGCGACAGCACGACTTTGATCAGACCGGCTGCGCCCGAAGCGGATTCGGTGTGACCGATGTTGGTCTTCACCGAGCCCATCAGCAGCGGCCGGTCGGCGTCGCGCGAGGCGCCGTAGGCGGCGGCCGCGGCCTGCACCTCGATCGGATCACCCAACGGGGTGCCCGTCCCGTGCGCCTCGAGGTAGTCGACGTCCCCGCCGGCCAGACCCGCACGAGCCAGCGCCATCCCGATGAGCCGTTGCTGCGCACCACCATTGGGCACAGTCAAACCGCTGGACGCGCCGTCCTGGTTGACCGCGCTGCTGGTGATCACCGCGCAGATCCGGTCGCCGTCGCGCTCCGCGTCGCTCAACCTCTTCAGTACGAGGATTCCGCAGCCCTCGCTGCGCACGTAACCGTCGGCGGAGGCGTCGAACGTCTTGCATCGGCCCACCGGGGAAAGCATCCGCGCGCGGGAGGCCGCGATGACCGTCACAGGACTCAGCAGGACGTTCACTCCGCCGGCCAGCGCCATGTCGCAGTCGCCGGACCGCAACGCCTGGCAGGCCTGATGGACGGCCACCAGCGCCGAACTGCATGCGGTGTCGATCGCCACCGCCGGTCCCTCGAGTCCCAGCGCGAAGGCGACCCGACCGGAGATGGCGTTGAGCGCATTGCCGGTGATGAAGTGCGGTTCGATCTTGTCGATCGACTCCGATGACAGCAGATGCGCGTATTCGTTGGCCGCCACACCGGTGAAGACTCCGGTTCGGCTGCCGCGCAATGCGGCCGGCGAGTACCCGGCGCGCTCCAGGCCCTCCCACGCCGTTTCGAGCATCAGCCGCTGCTGCGGCTCGATCCAGACGGCCTCGCGGGGCGAGATGCCGAAGAATTCGGGATCGAATCCGTCGATTTCGTCCAGGAATCCGCCGAACCGGGTGTAGGTCTTGCCTGGGGCGTCCGGATCCGGGTCGTAGAACTCGTCGATGTCGAATCGGTCCTCCGGGACCTCCCGGATCGCGTCGACCCCTTCGGACAGCACCTGCCAGAACGCTTCCGGGTCGGGCGCGCCGGGGAAACGGCAGGACACCGCGACGATCGCGATCGGTTCGTCCGTGCGGGTCGTCACCACCGCTGCCGGCTGGGACCCCGTTTTCGAGGACGTTTGATCGCGGAGCTCGAGCACGTCGCCGAGCAGGTAGTCGGCCACGTCGGACAGCCGTGGGTGATCCATCGCCAGGGTGGCCGGGACCTGCTTACCCACCCCTTCCTCGATGCGCCGACGCAATTCGACCGCCATCAACGAATCCATGCCGAGATCGAAAAACCCTGCGTCCTCGCGGATCTCGGCGGCGTCGACGCGGGTCACCTCCGCGACCGCATCACGCAGATAATCGGTCAACAGTTTCTTGCGCTGCTGTACCGGAGCGGCCGTGAGCCGGTCGACCAACGGGGTGTTCCCGGCCGGCGTCGCCGCGGGCACCGCAGCGGGCACCTCGCGCTCCAGCTCCGCCAGGAACGCCCGCCGACCCGCTTGCTGGTAGAGCGGCAAGAAGCGGGTCCAGTCGATTCGGGCCACTACTCCGTGGGCAGCGCCCCGCGCCGAGGCGGCCGCCGCCACATCGGACAACCCCGCAAGCGCATCGGCCGGTGCCAGCGTACGGATCCCGCGCTGATCCAGTCGCGCACGAGATTCCGCGTCGGCCATACCGGCCGCCCACGGCCCGAAGTTGACGCTCACGCCGAGGATGCCCTGTTCGCGCAGCCGCCACGCCAGCCCGTCCAGGAAGGCGTTCGCCGCGCCGTAGGCGCTCTGGCCGAATCCACCCCACACCGAGGCGATCGAGGACGTGCTGAGGAAGAAGTCGAGCTTCAGCTCCGTCGCCGCCTCGCTCAAATGCCAGGCGCCCCAGACTTTTCCGGCGAAGACGCGATCGACCTCGGCATCGTCCAAGGCGCTCAGGGGCGTGGTACCGATCTCCCCCGCGGCATGGACGATGCCGGCCAACGGCGGCAACTCGGCCTGCACGCCCGCCAGCAGGCGTGCGACGTCGTGCGCGTCGGCGACATCGGCGGCCACGACCCGGATTTGGCAGCCGTGCGCCTCACCGAGTGCGTCGATGCGCTGTCGGACCGCATCGGTCGGCGCGCGCCGACCGGTTAACACCAGATGCCCGGCGCCGTTGGCGGCCAGGTGCCCGGCGATCTCCAGCCCGATCGCACCCAGCCCGCCGGTCACCAAATACGTTGCGTCATTGCGCAATTGCAGCGACGTGCCGCTCGGGGTCTCGGTGCGCCGAACCAACCGGGGAACGTAGACGGCCCGATCACGCAGCGCGAGCTGGTCTTCCCTGATCGCCGCGTCGTCCGCGGGGGCGATCCGGTCGATGAGCGCAGACCATTCGTCGGCGGTCCCCGCTGACAAGTCCGCGAGTCCGCCCCATACCTGCGGCAGCTCCAGCGATGCGGCGCGACTGAAGCCCCACAGGCTGCTCTGGTGCGGCGCCACCGTGTCCGTATCGGTGACGCGCTGCGCGCCGCGCGTCACGACCCAGATGGGACTGCGCAACTGCGCGGCGACCGCGGCACGAAACACCCGCCGCGTCCCGCCGAGGATCCGGTGCTGCATCCGCAACAGTGAGCGCATCGACGGCGTGGTCCCCGCCTCCAGGGCCGCGGCATGCACGACGCGAAGCGTCGAATCGTCCGCAGCGGCGGCGCGAAACACGCCCACGAGGTGTTCCTCGTCCGCGTCGGACACCGGCAACCCGATGACCTCGAATCGGTCGTTGCGTGCGGTCAGCGCGTCGACCAACGGCTGGACCGCGTCGGTACCGTCGGCGACGATGACCCACCGCGACTCCCCGCCCACGTCTGCCGGTGACGGCTCGGCGGTCGATGTGTCCCAGCGGATCTCGTAGCGGTCGTTCTCGATGGACCGGGTGGTGCGCTGTTGATTGTGTTGTGCCGCAAGCTTGGTGAGCACCTGCAGGGTCTGATGATCGCCGCTCGCGCCGTCGAGCAGCGTCGCGAGCTCCTCGATCCGGCCGTCCTCGAGAAGGCGGACCGCTTCGGTGCGCGGCCCACCGACGTCGCGGCGTT
>NZ_LZKY01000335.1:0-3862 GCF_001673055.1 Mycobacterium sp. 1245801.1 | reverse complement strand
CCACGTCACCGACTACAGCAAGTGCCACACCACCGACGTCAACAACCTCACCTTCGCCTGCGGCCCCCACCACCGCCTACTAAGACCCGGCGGCTGGACCACCCGCACAAACACCCACGGCGACACCCAATGGAAACCACCCCCACACCTCGACACCGGCCAACCCCGCACCAACACCTTCCACCACCCCGAAAAACTCCTGCGCGACGAGGACGGCGACGGCCCGTAGTGGCCAGATCGTCAGTCAGGTCTAGTCGGAGTCATTCTCCCGCGCGGCGGCCTTCTCCAGGTCGGTCAACGCAGGCTCGATCCGATCGGCCATGTCGTCGATGTCGTTGGCCACCTCGGGCGTCGTCACGAAGCCGAAGTCCAGGTAGTCCTGGTAGGAGAAGCAGGTGATGTTGAGCGCGACGTCCATCACCGGCGGCCCCAGCGGCACCAGCGAATCCAGTTTGGCGCCAGCCATATACAACGGGAACGGCGGTCCGGGGACGTTCGAGACAACCAGGTTGATGGGGGCCAGGTTTCGCGACAGCCCGCTGGCTGTGTAAGCCCGCGCGGCCAGCTGCAGCAGCCCGGGCGGCGTGGTCTCGGTCAGCCCCATGATCTGATGCGCCGACAGCGCCTTGGCCATCAGCTTGGCGTTCTGGGTGCTTTCGTGAATGGCCCGCAGCCGCTCGCCCGGGTCTTCGACATCGGTGGCCAGCGAGACGGTCATGGAACTGACCTTGTTGCCGACGTCGTCCTTGTCGTTGTCGGTGCGCGTCGAGACCGGGATCTGCGCGATGAGCGGCTTGGCGGGCAGCTCGCCGCGTTTCTGTAGATAGTCGCGGGCGGCGCCGGCCACCAGGGCCAGCACGACGTCGTTGAGCTTGACGCCGTAGGCGTCCTTGACGACTTTGGCGCGGGCAAGTTCAACGCGGCACCCGGTGATGCGCCGATGCGGCGAGACCGGCGCGTTGAAACGGGTTTTGGGCGCCTCGAAGTAGCGCGGCGGTCTGCTGCGCACACCCAGGGTGGCGATCTGCTGGCGCACGGTCTGCTCCATCAGCCGCGCGATGCGGAACGGCGTCTTGACGCCCACGTTGATCAGGGCGCCCACGGCGCGCCGCTCTAGTCCGGGCAGCTGGAATCCCACCAGCGATCCGACCGTTTCCTGTTGCGGCGCACGCGGTTCCGGCGTGGTGTCCAGCAGGATTTCACCCAGTCCGGCGCCCGAGACCCCGTCGACAATGGCGTGGTGCATCTTGGTCAGCGTGGCGATCCGGCCGCCCTCGACGCCCTCGATCACCCACATTTCCCACAGCGGCCGGGAGCGATCCAGCTTGTAGGACATCAGCCGCCCGACCAGCTCCTCGAGCTCGCGGCGACCGCCCGGCGCGGGAACCCCGATGCGGCGGACGTGGAAGTCGACGTCGAGCTCCTCGTCCTCGACGAACCACGGCCGGTCCAGTCCCAGCGGCGCGCCAGTGACCCGCCACCGCAACTGCGGGACCTCGGGCAGGCGCTCGATCAGTAATTGACGGAGACGTTGAAAGCTGTACTCGGAGCATTCCTTCGGGTCGCAGATCGCCAGCGCCCCCACGTGCATGTGCCAGCCCGCGGTTTCCGCTGACCAAAACGCCGCATCGACACTCGAAAGCCGTCTCATCACCTGACCGTAACCCCCCAACCGCCGTCGCCACCAGCAATGGCAAACAAACTACCCGCCGGCTCGGCGCAGGAAGCGTCCGCGTGGCTACCGGGTCGACGCGGCTACCCGCGGGCACCCGTCTGCGACAACATATTTGTCCGTCCGGGTGCCAGGCGGGCGGCTCACTGGCTTCGATCGACGGGAGTCGCGGGCGAACTGGGCGACGTCGGGCTCGGCATCGATCGGGTCCACGCCCGTGGGACCGACAAGATCCCGATCGCCGCGCCGCGCCCGACGCTCACCCTGGGCGCCGCGTGATTCGTGCCGCCCCCCGGCGAGCACATGACCGCGGCCCTGCACAGCGCGGCGGCCTTGTTGAGGGAACTCAGGTGTTTGAGCGCGAAGTCGACCGGTGCCGACAACGAGCTCAACTTGGACAGCGGCGCCGTTGCCGACAACAGGGACGTATCAAAGGTGGCCAGCGGCGAGGTGGACAGCGCGCCCAGCGCTTCGGAGATGGTTGAGATCACTTGTCGGCCAGTCGTTATGACCTCCGGTGCGACGGTCAGGGTCCAGTTGCGAGACGGCGGGGTGACCCCCACGGGCTCGCCGGGGTCGGCGGCGGGCGGCGGCGAATCGAACGGTGTCAGCTTCCAGACGCCGGCCGACGCGCGGGCGTAGGCATACATGGCCGCGGCATCCTGCGCCCACATCCGTTCGTAGTCGGCGTCGGCGTCGGCGACCGCCGGACTGAGCTGGCCCAGACAGTTCGCCGCGGCCAGCGAAATCCGCCGCAACCGGTTGGCGTCGATCGCATGGGGCGACACCACCGCCGCAAGCGCCAAGCCGTAGGCGGCCGCGGCCGCGGTGGCCTGACTGGCCGTCTGCCGGGCCTGCGCGGCGGTGGCGTCGAGCCACGCCAGATAGGGTGCGACGGCTTGGGTGATCGGCGTAGTCGACGCGCTCTGCCCTCCCGGTTCCAGCTCGGCGATCACCGCCCGGTAGGTCAGCGCCATGTCAGCGAGTTGGGCGCCCAGCACGCCCCAGGCCTTGGCGGCGTCCATCATTGATCCGGCGCCGGGGCCCGAATGCATCCGCCCCGAATTGCTTTCCGGCGGAAGGGCACCGAAATCCATCACTGGCCCCAGCTCAATGGCGGGCGAATGGTGCTGCAACATCAGGCTTTTCTCTTCGGGGGTGATGGATATGCGGCGGCAGTTGGTGTTGGCGGTCAGCCGCTGCCCTTACCGCCTTCGGCGGACTCGAGTTGACGTGGGCAGTACGACTTCGCCGATATCGTCGCGAACTGGGCGGCGCCGTTGGTGCTCAGCGCGGGGTTGTTGTCCCGCAGGTCGTTGAGGAGCTGAAGACCGGAGACGCCACGAGAGATCAATCCGCACACCGCTTTTCCGGCGGCAACGGCTTGGTCCGGATTCGCAAAACTGATCCCCACCTTGTGGAGATCGGCGATGAAGACCTCGTTGTTCTCGTCGGCGGCCGCCTCGTCCTCTCCCGGGACGGCGTGTGCGGGTACCGCGGTGACGATGCCCAGCGATACACCGAGAAGCGCTAGCAGCAGTTTCATGCATCCTCCTTCGAGGCCCTATGGCGGTTTCCCGGTTGATCCGGTCCACTGAGACGAAATCTGTTGCACCGCAAGGCGCTACCCCAGTTTCGATTCGGGGGATCCGACCGCGACTTCCTCTCCGTCGGTCACGTGCACGGCGTGCACGCCCGGCGTTGTCCTGAGCTTGGCGACCAGGTCGTCGAGGCCGGCCTCGTCGACGTTCCAGTGCTGCACCTGGTCGGGCATCTCCTGCAGTTGGGCGATGATGCGGTCGAGCTTGACCGGTCCCTGCCGGCGCTCGCCGGTGATCGCGCGGGCCTGGATGCCCGTGGTGCTGACGACACGCGATGCCGGGCTGCCCAGCGCGCCGCCCGCCAGACTGCCCAGGGTCGCCTCGTTCACCAGGCCCGACAAATCCGTCGCCGCGGCCGCGGCCAGGCTGGTGCCCGGTAGCGCGGTGGAGGCCAGCCTGATCGCCGGGGCGGCCGTCGCCCAGCTAGCCGGCACCGACAGCTTGCCCACTGTTGGCGCGTTACCCAGCACCGCCGATACGGGCTTTGCCGCGATGCCGGCGGCGATGTGGCCGGGCGACGCCAGCCCGGCGCCCAGCGACGATTTGGCCATCGCGGCGCTCCACGGCGCATAGATGAAGAAGTTCTTCC
>NZ_LZKY01000334.1:0-560 GCF_001673055.1 Mycobacterium sp. 1245801.1 | reverse complement strand
TTGAGTCCGTCGTGGTTGCGTTGGGCGGTGCTGCGCGAATCCCGTTCGATCACCTGTTCACTGGGACTGCCGTCCACGCAGGGGGCGTCGTCGTGGGGGTTGCACATGCCGGGGGCGGCGAGTTTGGCTAGGACGGCTTCGAGGGTGGCGCGGGTTTCGGGGGTGAGCCAGCCGCGCAGCGGCGACATGCCGTCGGGTTGCTGGTTGCCCAGGGTCAGGCCGCGCGCCCGCGCGCGGTCGTCGTCGGTGTAGGTGCCGTCGGGGTTGAGGCAGTCGGCCAGGGTGCGGGCCAGTCCGGCGAGTTGTTCGGGGCGAAACCGGCTGCCTTCGGTGGCCAATCGCGCTTCGGCCTGCTCGCGGGTGGGCGTGTCGATCCAGCCGGGTAGCTGGTGGTAGAACTTGCGGATCACCGCGACCTGGCCCGCGCCCAGCTCGCCCCGGCGTTGTCCGGCGGCGGTGGCGGGCAGCATCGGGCCCAGCGGGTCGCCGGTCAGGCCGTGGCGCGGGCCCAGATCGCGTGCCTCGTTGAGGCGGCGGGCGGCTTCGGCGCGGCTGATCAG
>NZ_LZKY01000333.1:0-4640 GCF_001673055.1 Mycobacterium sp. 1245801.1 | reverse complement strand
CTGCGCGCCGGGCAACCGATGTGGTACGAGGACGACGTCATCACCACATTCCAGTCAGGCGCCACAGCCTCTGCTGGTTTCATTGAGGTGGAGAACCGCACCGACCAGCCCATGCGGCACAAGTGGATCCTTACTCGCGCGACATGGACGCTGCCCGACTTCTCCTGGAAGGGCGGCAAATATCGCCGCAAGCCGGGCGGAGTGAACGCGACGCGGACGATCACGTTGCCGCCGATCACCGACGTGCAGGGCGGCGCGGTAGTCAGCCTGGACAGCATCAACGACCTGATGATCCGTGACGCCCACTACACCAACCTGCTCCCGCTGTTGGGCGGCAAGTTCTTTCAGTATGTGATTCCGCCGTACACCCCTAAGCAGTATCTGCCGATCTCATATATTGACGCTCCCGCCGGTGGTGCGATGGCGCAGTTGGTGCAGCCGCAACGCTGGTCGCGGCCGTGGGGGCTTGAGTGAGTGACGCGACCGCGGTTCTCGACTACGAGCCCACCACGATCAACTTCGCGACCCCGCTGGAAGAACAATGCGAAGCGATCTGGCAGGAAACCCTCAAGCAGCAGCGCGCCGAGATCGCGTTGCGCCGGCAACGCCCGGTCGTCCTGATTTACGACGGCGACTGGAACCTGCACTACAAACTTGACGGCGACTACAAGTCGCAGTTCTCGTGGATATCCAACGACACCGGCCCGGGCATGACGGCCATCCCGTTCGTTTCCAATGTGGCGCAATGGATCCACGACAGCCAGGGGCGTATCGACCGCGGCGAGAAACGCAACGTCCACGTAACGGTCGACTATTGCGGAGCACGCTGGGGCGGCCGCATGGACAACGCCAACGTGAAACTCACCGAAGACCTGGACAAGGTTCTCGAAGTCACCTGGCTGCATGACTACGAAAACCTCAAGTGGTACTCGATTTGGAGCAACCCGTTCCTGCCGGCCGCTTTCCAGTTCCCCCGGGCGTTCCTCCTGGCCGGCCCCGTGCCATGGGTGTTGAAGCTTTCCCTGTTCTTAAACATTTTGCGGGAACACAACCCGTTGATCACGATCCCCGACGACCCGCTGAACATCGGCTCGTGGTTCACCAGCCTGAACCAGTCGACCTGGAATGTGGTGGTGAAGCCGGGCAGCCTGCTGGATGGCATGGCGGCGGGGGACATTTGGGGTGTTGTGTCGTCGCGGTGGTCCAACTGGCATGACATGGCGCACCAAATGTTGGAGGACGGCGAGTACAGCGTCCACTGCCAGCGTTGGTTCACCGGCGACCCGATCCCGGCCGGATTCAACGCGGCGAATATGCGCGACGGCCAGCTCGTCGTCGACATCATCAACAAATCCGGGTTCCTGCTCGGAACATCCCACGGCGGAACCATTTTCGACGGGCTCGAGTTGACGTTCGCGGAGTTCGCGGACGACTTCATCGACTCCACCGAGACGGTCATCAGCGACAGTGACCTCGACCCGATAGTCCAGCAGAACTACTCAATCCCCGGACTGTTCTACACGCAGCGCGAGTTACCGTACGCGATTTACCGCGAGTCCGACCAGTCACCGATTCAGACCAGCGAGTTCATCAACAGCCCAGCCAAGGGCATTCAGGTGAACATCGGCGGCCACTCCATGCCCGGCGTCAACGAGGCCATCTCGGCGAGTATCCAAGCTGCCGGCGACATCCTCGGCAACATCATCCAAATCGGATCGCTCGGCGGCTCGATCGACACCCTGCTGAAGCCGCTGTACGAGGACACCGTGCTGGCGTTCTGGTCGGCGAAATCGACTGCCCGCGCGCAACAGTCAGGTTGGGGCCGGTACTTCGAATACTGGCAGGACGGCGCCAACAAGGCGTACACGATCGCCTCATTGATGGTATTGCGGGCCGGCTTCTGGGCGACCAAGACGACGCTGTCCTGCAAGGTGAGCGTGATCGACGGCATGCCTTACCGGGTCGGCGACAACGGCCTCGGACACTTCTTCCTCGACGACCGCATCGGAATCGTGCTGAAAGACGACATCCGCGGCCGCATCTACATGGACAGGGCGCGCCGCATCGACCTGGCGTGGGACGAGGACAACCCGTTCGCGCAGTGGCAGTTAACGATCGGCGACGACCGGGCATTGCAGGATCCGGCCCAGAGGGCTTGGGGCAAAATCGAATCCCTCGTTTCGGCGCTGAAGGAACTAGGTGTGTGGTGATGGCAACGGCTGCAAATCAATTCGACCCGAAGAAGTACAACTTCACTAAGGGCTTCCCGACACGTGAGAACTGCGACCTGAGCGACCCGAAGGAAATGTTTCTGTGGATGCTGGCCGCGTTGCCCGGTGTCCGCGGCGGGCAGCTCGTGATGCCGATCTCCTACAACATGGTTGTGTCGGAACACCTGCACGAGTGCGGCGCCAGGTTGGGCGCCGAGCCGATCAAAAAGTATCAGCCGCCATCAGCGAACGAGCCGCATTGGTTGACTTCCCCGGGCCGGTGGGTGCCTTTGGACGCACCCGACGTGAAGCCGCATCCGGCCCGGGAAGTTTTGGGCCGGATGACATCCCTGCAAAAGGCGGAGCTGCGGAAGTTGCTCAACGAGGAGGCTGAAGAGTGACTCAGCCTAACGATTACACGCCCAGTGATGCGGCGAACGCATCTTCGCTTTCCGCGTATGCGGCCAAGACGCAGGCCGACTGGGACGCCGAAATCCGGGCACCGTACACGAACACGTACACAGGGATTCTCGACGGGCTGTTCGGCGGCATCGCGCACGCCGGCTCGCTGGCCCTGTCGATCGTGTCCGAGGTGGTGCGGGCGATCCTCGGCCTAGACCCGACCACGTTCTTTACTTCCATCGAGCAGGCATTGTCTGCGTTGACCCACTTTTTCTCGCAGATCATCAACGGCTTCGTCGGGATCTTCAGCGGCGCAGTGGGTGTCGCCGGCAAGGCAGTAACCGACATCTTCTCTGCTATCGGCGGTTTCTTCGGAGCCCTGCTCAGCGGATTCACCGGCACGAGCACCACTAAAGCCCAGATCGCCTCGGCCTGGGACGTGCACATCGGAGCAGACGGTATCCGACAAACGGTCTCCAACTTGCAGTCCGAAGTTCAGGCGCTCAAGTTCGATGCGCTGCCACCTGGTGGCGTCAGATACGTGGATGCCGGCCCAGTCCCTTACATTTCGGGCTGGGGGCCGGACTGGACGCCATCGCCGGACAGCACGGGGACGGTATGTGTCACGACGACAGGATTCAGGTGGATTGATAGCGGAAGCGTGCAGCGGACATACCGAGCGCGCTATAACGCGGGGAAGACGGACACTGATAAGCAGGTTGCGGGGATGGTGCTATGGACCCTCATGGAGGGTCCGGCGTCGGCGGCAACGGCCGGGTGCGGTAACTATCTGTTTGCTCGCGTGAGCGACGATTGGCAATCGTTCATCTATCTTCGGTTGTACTACAACAAGGTTGAGCTTGGTTGTTACTCGGACGGCGTGCAGCATGTCTGGGATACCGTGTTGGGTAATCCGGCCACGGCGAGTCTGTGGGAGATCCAGGCTGGGACCGAGGATGACGATTACGAAATCCTCGTCTACCAGAACCGACAAACGATCTGCGATTACATAGATTCCGATCATGTAAGCAAGGTCGGTGAGGACTACCGCAGCGGCGGCATGGGAATGATTTCCGATGCCCGTCCGGGCGCGGAATCCACCCCGGGTGGCATTGCGCAGTGGTCATTGCGCGACCTGGCCCCCCCGGCGATCATCGGCACGGGCATGCGGGTCCGCAACGTGGATACCGTTGACACCTACACCATCCCAGGCGGTGGGCTGGTGTCTTCAGTTCCGAATGCATATTTCGATGAGGTCAACTACTGTTCCGCCGACCTCGATTGGGACGCGGCGACCACCACGGCAACTATCAGCACCGAGGGGTTCTACCAGATTGAATTCACGGTTTTGTTTTCGACCTGGTACAGCTCGGTCACCTTATACCCGGCGCTGATCCAAAATTCAGATGTCCTGGGAAGCAACCTCTTTGGTAGTGCTGGCACGCAATCGCAAGCACGTAGTTGCTCGGGGTCATTCACTACTTATTGCAGGCCTGGCGACGTCTTGGCGCCCGCCGTGGCGATATTAACCGCGGGAGCTATCAGCGTCACCGGAGATTCATTGGGGCAGACAGCTTGGCTAACGATCACGAAGGTTGGGTGATGTAAATGGCGACGGATGACGAAGACGCCCTCGTGGTTGTCGTAACAGGCAATACGGATCCGGGTGAGGTTTATCGGAGCGTGCAGCTTCCGCAACGATTCATTGACCTTTACGTCCCGCCCGGCGACGAAAGCGGTTCGTGATGACCGCAGTGACAGGAACTTTCACCGACCCGCAGGGCGACGGGGCCGTCGGATACGTCCGGTTCCAGCCACGCAACATTCGGGTAGCGGCCAGGGGCGGCAGCATCGTCACGGCGTCACGCATCACCGTCCCGCTCGACGGGTACGGCTACATGGTCGCGGAGATAGACCCGGGCGACTACAACGTGTCTATCGTGTTGCAAAGCGCCAGAACGTTTTACGGCACAATCTCGGTGCCGGACAGCGACGTGTCCATTGATATGCAGGATCTTCTGGCGAACT